>NZ_JBMVFV010000001.1:0-243415 GCF_049538395.1 Micromonospora sp. AB353
GGGGAGGCGCAACCGGTTGACCGGCCGCGGGCGGCTGTGGGCCCGGTGCCGTGGGCGGCGACGCCGGTCGGCCGGCGGGCGGCATGCCGGGGGCGGGACCCGGCGCGGCGGCCGGGCGGCGCGGTTCGGCGGCCGGCCAGGACGGGTCGGCACCGGGGTGCGGCGCCGGGACGTCACCGTCCGGTCCGAGTTCTCCGCCCTGGTGCTTGGCGGTGCGCAGGTCGTCGATCCAGCCGAGTTCCTCGCCGACGACGGTCGGGTCCAGCTCGGGCTCGGCCCGGCCACGTCCCCACCGGCGGCCCTTACCCCGCGGGTCGCGCCGCTCGTCGGGGCCGTCCGCCGGCCGCTCCGGACCACGCGCCATCACTACTGACCCCCCTCGGCGGCGTCGCTGCCGCCCTCACTCGCCCCGCTGGCCTGCTCGCCGCCCCCCACCCGGGCCCCGTTCGCGGCGGCCGGGGCGCCGGCCTCCGCCCGGGTCGCCGGAGCCGGCAGCCCGCGTACGATCCGGCGCAGCAGCGGCAGCCGGGTGGCCACCGCCCGCTCCGCGCCGTGCCCGCTGGGCTGGTAGTAGTCGGTGCCGACGAGGTCGTCCGGAGCGTACTGCTGCGTGACCACCCCCCGGTGGTCGTCGTGCGGGTAGCGGTAGCCGGCGCCGTGGCCGAGGCCCCGCGCGCCGGAGTAGTGGGCGTCGCGCAGCCCGCGCGGCACCGGACCGCCCCGGCCCGCGCGTACGTCGGCGACGGCGGCGCCGATCGCTGTGGTGGCCGAGTTCGACTTCGGCGCGGTGGCCAGGTGGATGACCGCCTGGGCCAGGTTGAGCTGCGCCTCGGGCAGGCCCACGTACTCGACCGCGTGGGCGGCCGCGGTGGCCACTGTCAGCGCGGTGGGATCGGCCATGCCGACGTCCTCACTGGCGAAGATCACCAGCCGGCGGGCGATGAACCGGGCGTCCTCGCCGGCCACCACCATCCGGGCCAGCCAGTGCAGTGCCGCGTCCACGTCCGAGCCGCGCATGCTCTTGATGAACGCGCTCGTCACGTCGTAGTGGGCGTCGCCGTCGCGGTCGTAGCGCACCGCCGCCACGTCGACCGCCTGTTCGGCCACCGCCAGGTCGATCCGGCCGGTGCCGAGCGCGGTCGCCGTGGCAGCGGCCGCCTCCAGCGCGGTGAGCGCCTTGCGTACGTCGCCCCCGGCGAGCCGGACCAGGTGGTCCTCCGCCTCCTCGGCCAGGACCAGCGCGCCGCCGAGTCCGCGCTCGTCGGCCACCGCGCGGCGCAGCAGGCCGCGGACGTCGTCGTCGTCGAGGGCCTGAAGGGTGAGCAGCACGCAGCGCGACAGCAAGGGCGAGATGACCGAGAAGTACGGGTTCTCCGTGGTCGCCGCCAGCAGCGTGACGGTACGGTCCTCGACCGCGGCGAGAAGCGAGTCCTGCTGGGTCTTGCTGAACCGGTGCACCTCGTCGATGAACAGCACAGTCGGCGGGCCGCCGGACCGGCGTTGCCGACGGGCGGTGTCGATCACGGCGCGGACGTCCTTCACGCCCGCGGTGAGCGCGGACATCGCCACGAACCGCCGGTCGGTGGCCCGGGCCACGAGGTGGGCGATGGTGGTCTTGCCGCTGCCCGGCGGACCCCAGAGGATCACCGACATCGGCGCCGCGCCCTCGACCAGCTGCCGCAGCGGCGCTCCCGGCGCGAGCAGGTGTTCCTGCCCGACCAGCTCGTCGATGCCCGCCGGGCGCATCCGCACCGGCAGGGGCGAATCCGCCCGGGCGTCGGTGAAGCCGTCGGCGCCGCCCGCGCCCGCGGGTGCGCCGGCCGGCTCGCCGAGGCTGAAGAGGGCGTCCGATTCCATCACGAAGACAGTACCGGGCCGGGCCGACGACGCCGGAATCGCGCCGCCGCCCCGGCCCGGGGTGGTCTTTTCCGGTCAGCCGCGACCCGGCCGCCGGCCCCGGTACCACCGGCCGCCACCGCCGCCGCGCGGGCCGGAGCCGACACCGGCCAGGTAGAGCGAGAGCAGCAGGAAGCCGATGAGCATGAGGGTCGAGGTGCTGAACAGATCGGGGGCGCCGAGGTCGGTGTTCATGAAGTCGAGCAGCAGCGCGAAACCGAACACGATGGCCGCGAGAATGGCGAGCATGTCGTTCCTCCGGTGGGGGTTCCCAGCAGGTCGGCGACGGATGTACCCAATCGGTCTGTTCGTCAATCTCCACCGTGGAACAGGCGGTGTCTCGGCCGTCGGTACCAGCGGGGATGCTCGTACGCTGGCGGAATGATCACGGTCGACGAATCGCTGACCGGGCGGGACGCGCTGCTCGACGCGGCCGGCCACCACCCGTACGCCCGGCACGCGCTGCGGCGCGACCAGGCCGCGCGCGGATGGCGGCACGCCGGCACGGTCGGATGGCTGCTCCCGCCGGGCGAGTGGTCGGCCGGCGGCGCGGTCGGCGCACCCGGCCCGGCGCTCGACGTCTTCGCCGCCCACCGGGCGGACGGGACGCTGCGGGCCGGTCAGTCGATCAACCTGTCCCGTGCCGATCCGGACGAGGTGGCCGCGCGGCTGCCGGTGGCCCGGCTGATCGAGTGGGACTTCCTCTGGACCACCGCGCCGCCGCCGCACCAGCCGGAGCAGTCGCGGGTGGTACGCCTCACCGCTGCCGACCACCCCGCGCTGGCCGCGCTGATCGAGGAGGCGTTCCCGGCCACCACCTCCCGGCCGGGTGAGCCGGGCATCGCCGACTGGTACGGCATCCGCGACGGTGACCGCCTGCTCGCCTGCGGCGCCGATCGCAGCCGCGGCGACATCGGGTTCCTGGCCGGGTTGACGGTCGCACCGGGTCATCGCGGCCGAGGGCTGGGCGCGGCGCTGACCGCCGGGATGACGTGCGCCCTGTTCGGCCGGTACGACGCCGTGGCGCTGGGCGTCTACCCGGACAACGTGGGCGCGATCCGGCTGTACCGCCGGCTCGGCTTCACCGCCGCCGAACGCCGCACCTCCGTCACGCTCGCCTGACACGCGCCGCCCCCAAGCGCGCGAGATCTTGGTACGAAACGGCCCTCATAGGGGCCCTCTCGTACCAAGATCTCGTCCGTTTCGGGCGCGGAGGTCAGTCGCGGCCGGCGGGGGCGGGGGCGGCCATTGCGGGGGCCGTGTCGAGGGGCGGGCCGGCGTGGCCGGGGCCGCCTACCGTCGACTCCGGTTCCACGGTGACATCCGGGGTACGGCGGGCGGCGCGCCAGGCCGGCAGGTAGAGCGGCGCGGCCACGGCGAGCACGACGCCGCCGACGATCATGGCGGTGCTGACGCTCGTGGCGTCGGCCAGCGCGGTCAGCGTCACCGCGCCGAGCGCGCCGGCCGGCTGGGCGGCCATCGAGTTGAGCGACAGCACGCTGGTCCGGTACGGGCCGTCGACCTGCCGGTGCAACAGTCCCATGTGCAGCGGATTCGACGCGCCGTGCACGGCGTAGCAGGCCAGGTACGCGATGAGGATGCCGACCGGACCGGCCAGCAGGCCCATGCCGACCACCGTCACGCCCTGGAGGATGCGCATCAGCGCGGCGGCCGGGGCGGCGCCGAGGTGGCGCAGCAGGAACGGGGTGAGCGCGGCACCGGCGGCGTTGGCGAGCCAGGCCGCCGTGCCGGCCGGGCCGAGCAGTGCCGCCGCGCGGTCCGGGTCACCGAGCACCTCGGCGAGGCGCACCGGGAGCAGCGACTCGAAGGTGACCATGCCGAAGCCCCAGAACAGCTCGACGGCGACCAGGGCCGCCAGCACCCGGTTGCGGCGCAGCAGCCCGACGGCCTGCCCGACCATGCGGGGCGCGTCGACCACCGAGGCGCGCAGCGCGGCCGGGCCGGACGCGGGCCGCCGCTCCGCCATCAGCGCCAGCAGCGCCACGATGGAGACGGCCTGGAGCACGGCGGCGACGATCACCGGCAGGGCCAGCGCGCTGACCGGGCCGACCGGGCCGAGCGCGACCAGGCCGCCGCTGAGCAGCGCGCCCGCGCCGATCGCGATACCGATCACGGTGCCGGCCCAGCCGAGGCCGCGCTCGTACTCGGCCTTCGGGTCGACGGCGAGCGTGGCGTCGACGTACCAGGATTCCATCGGGCCGCTGTCGAGCGCCCGGTAGACGCCCTGCAAGGCCCAGACCAGGAAGAACATCCAGAACGAGTCGGCCACCGCCATCAGCGCCAGCGAGCCGAGGCCGAGCACCCAGGCGGCGACCAGCACCGGTTTGCGGCCGAGCGCGTCGGCGAAGCCGCCGGTGGGCAGTTCCAGCGCCAGCACGACGAGGCCCTGCGCGGTGGCGACCAGGCCGATCTGGGAGAGCGTGAGCCCGCGCTCCTGCATCAGCAGGATCATCACCGGCATGAGCAGGCCGCTGGGCAGCCAGCGCAGGCCGTACAGCGTGAGGTAGCGCAACCGGATCTGGCGTACGGACAGCGTGGTCACGGCTTCTCCTCGGTGGACGGCGGGGTGGGCCGCGGGAACGCCGCGTCCATCGGGAGGGCGGCGAGGTAGAGCTGGACCGTCTCGGCGTCGGGGTCGTCCGGGTCGGTCTCGTCGCGGTGCCGCTCGAAGAGCGCGAAGACCTCTTCCTTGATCGCTTCGAGGCGGGAGACCGGGATGCGCATGAAGAAGTCGCCCATGCCGAACGCGTCGCGCCAGGCCGGCTCCCACTGGTGCCGCTGGGCGAACCAGCGTTCGGCGTGCCCGGCGAAGAACCGGACGTAGTCGGCTTCCAGCCACTCGATGGCGGCCCGCGAGTCGGGGTCGTCGTCGAAGTCGCTGGATTCCCAGCTGGTGACGTCGTGCGCGGCCCGCCAGTAGCGCTGCCGGCCGGTGCCGAGGTCGGGATCCTCGACCACGAGCCCGACCTCGGCGAGTTGGCGCAGGTGGTAGCTGGTCGCGCCGCTGTTGGTGCCGAGCATCTCGGCCAGGGCGGTGGCGGTGGACGGGCCCACCACGCGCAGCGCCCCGATCAGGCGCATGCGCAGCGGCTGGGCCAGCGTGCGGACCTGGCGGTGGTCGATGCGTACGGCGCGTTCCTTGTTCTCCTCCATGAGATGCACAATATCTGTGCACACTTTCCATGCACAAGATGCTTGCAAAGAATCTGTGCACCTAGCCGTACAGTTCGGCGACGCCCCGCAGCCGGGTCCGCAGCATCCCCGCCGCACGGGTGGAGTCCAGCACCACCTCGCCCGGCCGGTGCAGCCCGGCGGCGGCGATGGTGGTCGTCCGCAGCCCGCCCGCGTCCGCCCCGTCGTGCCGGGCCACCAGCAGACCCAGCTCGGCGCGGCTCACCGCGTCCGGCCCGGCCACGTTGAGCAGCCCGGCGTAGTCGCCCGGCACCAGCTCCAGCACCGCGGCGGCGAGGTCGGCCACGTGCACCGGGCAGCGCAGCTCGTCGGTGAACAGCGTGGCCCGCCCCGCGAGGGCGTCCCGGCAGAGCTGGATCTGCTTGCTGCCCTCCCCCACGATCAGCGACGTCCGCACCAGCGCCGCGCCCGGGTCCACCGCCCGCACCGCCGTCTCCGCCGCCGCCTTCGCCGCCCCGTACGGGTGCAGCGGCGTGGGCACGTCCGCGTCCGCGTACGGCTTCGGACGCCCGGCGTGCAGCGCGTCGCTGGACAGGTGCACCAGCCGGGCACCCACCTCGGCGGCGGCGACCGCGATGTGGGCCGCCCCGTCCGCCGTGACCGCCCAGTCGTCGTACCGGTAGGGGGTGGCGACGACAGCGTCGGGGCGTACCCGGGTCAGCAGCTCACGCACGGCGGCGCGGTCGGTCACGTCGAGCCGGTGCGGCGCGACGCCGGGCACCGCGACGGCGGTCGAGTGGTACGTGCCGGCCACCCGGTGCCCGGCGGCGACCGCCTGCCGGCACACCTCGGCGCCGAGGAAGCCGCTGGCTCCCACCACGAGCAGACGCATCAGTCCCCCTGGAAGATCGAAAAGGCCCGCGTCATCATGACGCGGGCCTTTCGACGAGGCGAGGATCAGGTGGGGTCGGCCACCGGGGCGGCCGGACCGGCGGTGCCGGCGTGCGCACCGGCCGGAGGCTTCGGCTTGGCGTCGATGCCGGCCTCGGCGCGCTGCTGCCCGGTGATCGGGGTGGGCGCGCCGGTCAGCGGGTCGAAGCCGCCCCGGGTCTTCGGGAACGCGATGACCTCGCGGATCGAGTCCGCGCCGGCCAGCAGCATGCAGACCCGGTCCCAGCCGAACGCGATGCCGCCGTGCGGCGGGGCGCCGTACTTGAACGCCTCCAGCAGGAAGCCGAACTTGTCCTGCGCCTCGTCGGCGGTGATGCCGAGCAGGTCGAACACCCGCTGCTGCACGTCGCCGCGGTGGATACGGATCGAGCCGCCGCCGATCTCGTTGCCGTTGCAGACGATGTCGTACGCGTAGGCGAGCGCCCGGTCCGGTGCCTCCTCGAACCGGTCCACCCACTCGGCGTTCGGCGAGGTGAACGGGTGGTGCACGGCGGTCCAGCCACCCTCGTCCGTCTTCTCGAACATGGGCGCGTCGACCACCCAGCAGAACGCCCAGGCGCTCTCGTCGATCAGGTTCGCCCGCTTGGCGATCTCGATCCGGGCCGCACCGAGCAGCTCCTGCGCCTCGCGGATGTTCGTGCTCGCGGCGAAGAAGACCGCGTCGCCCGGCTTCGCGCCGACCGCGTCGGCCAGGCCGGCCAGGTGCGCCTCGGACAGGTTCTTCGCCACCGGGCCGCGTGCCTCGCCGGTCTCGGCGTCCAGCACCACGTACGCCAGGCCGCGCGCGCCGCGCGCCTTGGCCCAGTCCTGCCAGCCGTCCAGCTCCTTGCGGGTCTGCGACGCGCCGCCGGGCATGACCACCGCGCCCACGTAGCCGCCCGCGTCGATCGCGCCGGCGAACACCCGGAACTCGGTGCCGCGCAGGTACTCGGTCAGCTCGGTCAGCTCCACGCCGTAACGCAGGTCCGGCTTGTCCGAGCCGTAGCGGGACATGGCGTCGTGCCAGGTGATGCGCGGGATCGGCCGGGCGATCTCGTAGCCGGCGAGGTCCTTCCACAGCGCCGAGACGATCGCCTCGCCGAGGTCGATCACGTCGTCCTCGGTGACGAACGACATCTCGATGTCGAGCTGGGTGAACTCCGGCTGCCGGTCGGCGCGGAAGTCCTCGTCGCGGTAGCAGCGGGCGATCTGGTAGTACCGCTCCATGCCGCCGACCATCAGCAGCTGCTTGAACAGCTGCGGCGACTGCGGCAGCGCGTACCAGCTACCCGGCTGCAGCCGCACCGGCACCAGGAAGTCGCGGGCGCCCTCCGGGGTGGAGCGGGTCAGCGTCGGCGTCTCGATCTCCAGGAAGTCGCGCTCGTGCAGCACGCCGCGGGCGATCTGGTTGGCCCGCGAGCGCAGCCGCATGGCCTTGGCCGGGCCGCCCCGGCGCAGGTCCAGGTAGCGGTACTTGAGCCGGATGTCGTCGCCGGCCTCGATCTGGTCGTCCACCGGCAGCGGCAGCGGGGCGGCCTCGGAGAGCACCTCCAGCTCGGACGCGGTCACCTCGACCTCGCCGGTGGGCAGGTCCGGGTTCTCGTTGCCCTCCGGGCGGCGGGTCACCTCGCCGGTGACCTTGACGCAGAACTCGTTACGCAGCGCGTGCGCGTCCTCCTCGCGGAAAACCACCTGCACGACGCCGGAGGCGTCGCGCAGGTCGACGAAGATGACACCGCCGTGGTCGCGCCGGCGGGCCACCCACCCGGCGAGCGTCACCGTCGAGCCGGCGTCCGCGGCGCGCAGGCTTCCGGCATTGTGGGTACGGATCACGGCTGGCGTCTCCTCAATCTGGTCCACTCACTGCTCCCCCGCATTCTGTCAGGGCGGGCGGGCCCGCTCCCGGGCACCCGTCGAGCCGGGTCTCTCCGGGAGCGCGACAAACCCCGGTGGAGGGCGTCACCGGCGGTTACCGTGACCGGGTGCGTGCCGTACCGAGCTGGGCCGTGGCCACCGCGGCCGCCGCGCCCGCGCTGCTGGTGGCGGGCTGGACGGTGGCGGGTGCCCGCCAGGGGCCGGGGTACGACCCGGTGCGGGACACGATCAGCGAGCTGGCCGGCGAGGGTGCCACCGATCCGTGGCTGATGGGCGGCGCGCTGGTGCTGCTCGGCTGCTGCTACTGCGCCACCGCCGCCGCGCTGCACGCCGCCGGGCTGCCCAGCCGCTTCCTTCTCGCGGTCGGCGGGGTGTCCACCGTCGCGCTCATCGCGTTCCCCCGCCCGCAGGTGGGCGGCTCCCCGGCGCACGGCGTGGTGGCCACGGTGGCGGTGCTCGCGCTGTCGCTGTGGCCGGCCGGGACGGCGCTGCGCCTGCCCCGCAGGGTGCCACGCGAGGTGGCCGCCTCTCCGGCGGGCCGGCCGCCGTGGGCGTTCCGCCGGCCGGTGGCGCTGGCCGTCACGGCCGTGTTGCTGGCGTTGTTCGGCTGGTCGGTGGCCGAGGTGACCGGCGGCTCCCGGACCGGGCTGGCCGAGCGGGTGGCCGCGCTCGCGGTCACGCTCTGGCCGCTGGCCGCGGTGCTGTCCGCCCGGCGGGCCCACCGGCACTGGACGGCCCGGCCGGCGGAGCCGCCGCGCCCGGACGGGCCGCCGGTCGGTCCGGGCCGCCTCGGGGCAGGCACCTGATGGGTACGCGGAACTGGCCGCCGGTCTCCCGGCGGCCCGTTCACAGCGGTGCGTGGATCAGAAGACGCTCACGCCGTAGCGGCTGAGGGCCTCGGTGACCGGCTGGAAGTAGGTGGTGCCACCGGTGCGGCAGTTGCCGCTACCACCGGAGGTGAGGCCGAGCGCGACGGTGCCGGCGAACAGCGAGCCGCCGCTGTCGCCCGGCTCGGCGCAGACGTTGGTGCGGATGAGGCCGGAGACGCTGCCCTCGGCGTAGTTCACGGTCGCGTTCAGCGCGCTGACGCTGCCGCTGCGCAGGCCGGTGGTGCTGCCGGAACGACGGACGGACTGGCCGACGTACGCGTTGCCCGCCGAGGTGATGTCCTGGAAGGTGCCGTTGTAGAGCGACACGTTGCCGGCCGCGTTGGCCGAGTTGTTGTGCCGGACGATGCCGTAGTCGTTGCCCGGGAAGCTGGTGCCGGTCCGGGTGCCGAGCAGGCTGGTCTGCGCGGAGTTGCTGTACCAGCTCGACGAGATGTTGGTGCAGTGCCCCGCGGTGAGGAAGTAGTAGGTCGAGCCGCTGCGGACGTTGAACCCGAGCGAGCAGCGGCCACCGCCGCCGGCGTAGATCGCCTGGCCGCCGGAGATCCGGGTGCTCAGCACGCCGGCCTCGGCCTCGATGCGGATCGCGCCGTTGTGCCGGGCGGCGGCGGCCTTGACCCGCTCCAGCTTGGCGCCGGTGACGGTGCTGTCGACGGAGACGACGACCTGGTTCGTGGCCGGGTCGGTCCACCAGGCGGTGCCGGGGATCTTCGCGGAGCGCTCCAGCTCGCTGGTGGCGGCGTTGAGCTTGTCCGCGCCGCGCGCCACGATCTTCGGGATGGCGCCGGCGGCGCGCACCTGACGAGCGGTGGCGGTGTCGGTCACCGTGACGACCATCTTGCCGCTGGCGTCGGCGTACGTGCCGGCCGCGCGGGCACCGAGCTTCTCGACGAGAGTGGCGGCGGCGTCCGGCGAGAGGGCCGTGGGGGCGGCCTGCGCGGGTGCGCCGAGCAGCGAGCCGGTGACCAGGGTGCCGGCGACGGCTACTGCGGCGGCGCGGCGGAGCGTGGACCTCGTGGGTCGCATGTAACAACCTCCGAATGGGGGTGAACGGGCGCTGTCATGGGGGCGCGCCCGAGGACAACCCGGGCGACCTGGGGAAACCGCCCGGGTGCCCAAAGTATTCACACATTTAAGATCGTAAACAAGACATGGCTTTGCCCGGATTCGCACCGGCGCCCGATGTAACGCCGGAGCAACAACATCGACACCATCTGTCAGAGCCGGTCAGGGGTTGCGGCGGCGGGCCCCCGGGCCCGGGCGGGGCAGCACGTCGCGCGCCTCGGTGATCTCGTGCCCCTCGGCGCAGCGCAACGTGACCCGGACCTCGGCGCCGCAGTCGCGGTGCGCGACGCTCAGCGGCGAGCCCTCCGGGTCGGCCAGGTAGCGGTCGCCCCACCCGAGCACCGCGACGAGCACCGGCCAGAGGTCCAGGCCCATCCCGGTGAGCCGGTACTCGTGGCGCGGCCGGCTGCCCGGTTCCCGGTACGGCTCACGGCGCAGCACACCGCGCTCGACGAGCATGGCGAGCCGGTTGGTGAGCACCTGACGCGGGATGCCGGTGCGCACCCGCATGTCGTCGAACCGGCGTACGCCGTTGAAGACCTCGCGGAGCACGACGAGGGTCCACCGCTCGCCGAGGATCTCCATGGCGCGCGCGATGGTGCAGTTCTCCACCGACCAGTCCAGTGCCGCGGGTCTCATGCCGACAGGCTAGGTCTCATTGACAGACTCAGCAACGCGCTGCGAGGCTGAGTCCATGACACAGACGCAGGAGCGCACCCGCACGTTCACCTGGTCCGACCCGGCGGCCGGCGCCGCGCACCTGGGCCGGCGCAGCGGCCTGGAGCTGATGCGGGCGATGATCGCCGGCGAGCTGGACGCGCCGCCGATCATGCACCTCGTCGACATGTCCCGGATGGAGGCCGAGGAGGGGCGGGTCGCGGTCGAGCTGCTGCCGCAGGAGTTCCACTACAACCCGCTCGGCACCGTGCACGGCGGCGTCCTCTCCACACTGCTGGACACCGCCGCGGCGTGCGCCGTGCACACCACGCTGCCGGCCGGCGTCGGCTACACGTCGCTGGACCTCAACGTGAAGTTCCTGCGCCCGGTGACGGTCGACACCGGCACGCTGCGCTGCGAGGGCACCGTGGTGCAGCGCGGCCGCCGTACCGCCCTGGCCGAGGCCCGCCTGACGGACCCGGCCAACCGCCTGGTAGCCCACGCCACCTCGACCTGCCTGATCTTCCCCCTCCCCTGACCGCGCCGCTCGTTCTCGGCGAGATCTTGCAGTCACGGCCCCCCGCGGCGGCGGTTTCGCGGCATGTGCGGGGGCCGTACGTGCAAGATCGCGCGGGAGAGGGCGGGGTTCAGGCCGTGGTGGCGGCGACGCGGGCGGCTCGGGCGGCTCGGCGCTCCTCGAAGCGGGACGCCTGGGTCTCCAGGGTGTCCAGGTGGGCGGCGATCTGATCGCGGGCAGCCTCGCCGTCGGGGTTCAGGCCGGTCACGTCGAACAGGTTCCACTGGCGCAGCACCGGCATCACCACCTCGTCACGGTGCTGGCGCAGGTCGTAGATCCCGGCCAGCGCGATCGCCACCGACTTGCGGGCGAAGCCGTCGATGCCGACACCCGGCATCTGGAAGTTGGCGAGCACGTCCGCGACGGCACGCATCGCCTGCGACGGCGCCAGCTCGAACGCCGCGCCGAGCAGGTTGCGGTAGAAGACCATGTGCAGGTTCTCGTCCGCGGCCACCCGCGCCAGCAGCGCCTCGCACGTCGGGTCACCGGTGGCCCGGCCCGTGTTGCGGTGCGAGATGCGGGTCGCCAGCTCCTGGAACGACACGTACGCCAGCGAGTGCAGCATCTCCTGGTCGTGGACGTTCTGGTAACCGGCCGACATGTGCACCATGCGGGCCCGCTCCAGCGCCACCGGATCCACCGCCCGGGTCACCGTGAGGTAGTCGCGGATCGCCGTGCCGTGCCGCCCCTCCTCGGCGGTCCACCGGTGCACCCAGGTGCCCCACGCGCCGTCGCGCCCGAACAGGGTGGCGATCTCGTGGTGGTACGACGGCAGGTTGTCCTCGGTGAGCAGGTTGACGATCAGCGCGGTACGCGCCACCTCGGGCAGCGTCGAGTCCTCCGGCGACCAGGCCTCGCCGCCCAACGGCCCGTCGAAGGTGCGGCCCTCGCTCCACGGCACGTACTCGTGCGGGAACCACTCCTTGGCCAGCGACAGATGGCGGTCGAGGTTCTTCTCGACCACCGGCTCGAGTTCGGTGAGCAGAGCGGTCTGGCTGAGCACGGTCACGACGTTCTCCCTACGGTGGCGTAACTTACGCCACCGTAGGTCGAAACGCCGTCAGACGCCAGTGCCGGCCGGGCCGACCAGCGGCTTCAGGTCCGCCCGGGGCGGCGTCCACTCCCCCGCCGCGGCGGGCACCTGCTCGCCGGAACGGATGTCCTTGACCTCGTCGCCGTCCGCGCCGGGGAACCAGACGTACGGGATGCCACGCCGCTCGGCGTACCGGATCTGCTTGCCGAACTTGGCCGCCGACGGGGACACCTCGGTCGGCACGCCGCGCGACCGCAGCGCCGCCGCGACCGCGTCACTGGCCGCCCGGTCCTCCTCGGCGGTGACCGCCACCAGCACGCAGGTCGGCACCGAACGGGACACCGACAGCGCCTCGGCGCCGAACAGCAGGCCGAGCAGCCGGGTCACCCCGATCGAGATGCCCACCCCGGGGAACCGGACGTTGCCCGCGCTGGCCAGGTTGTCGTACCGGCCGCCGGAGCAGATCGAGCCGAACCGCTCGTAGCCGATCATCTGGGTCTCGTAGACCGTACCCGTGTAGTAGTCCAGGCCCCGCGCGATGCGCAGGTCGGCCACGCAGAGGCCGGGCGCGTGCGCGGCGGCGGTCTCCACCACGGCGGCCAGTTCCGCGACGCCCTCGTCCAGCAGCGGGTCGCTCACCCCGAGGCCGCGCACCGCGTCGGCGAAGGAGGCGTCCGGCGCGGAGATCTCGGCCAGCGACAGCACGGCCTTGGCCTGCGCCTCGCTCGCCCCGGCGGTGCTCGCCAGCAGCTCCGTCACACCGGCCGGGCCGATCTTGTCGAGCTTGTCGACGGCGCGCAGCGCCGCCTCCGCGTCGGTCAGCCCGATGCCCCGGTAGAAGCCCTCGCAGATCTTGCGGTTGTTGACCTGGATCCGCACCGGCGGGATCGGCAACGACCGCAGCGCGTCGCCGATGACCAGCGGCATCTCGGCCTCGTAGTGGGCCGGCAGCGTGTCCCGGTCGACGATGTCGATGTCGGCCTGGAGGAACTCGCGGTAGCGGCCCTCCTGCGGGCGCTCACCGCGCCACACCTTCTGGATCTGGTAGCGGCGGAACGGGAACTGCAGCTTGCCGGCGTTCTCCAGCACGTAGCGGGCGAACGGCACGGTCAGGTCGAAGTGCAGACCGAGCGCGTCGTCACCGGCAGGCCCGTCGGTGTCGGCCTGCAACCGGCGCAGCAGGTAGACCTCCTTGGAGGTCTCCCCCTTCCGCAGCAACTGGTCCAGCGGCTCCACCGAGCGGGTCTCCAGCGGCGCGAAGCCGTACAGCTCGAACGTGGCGCGGATCCGGTCGAGCACGAACTGCTCGATCATCCGCTGTGCCGGCGTCCACTCGGGAAAGCCGGAGATGGGCGTGGGCTTGCTCATGGCGTACTCCTCGATCCCGCGCGGCGCGCGGGCGAACGTCGTGGGTCGCGGCGGTCAGAGGCCGCGGGTGGGCGCGGCCGGGCGCGCGCCGCCGGTACCCGCCACCTCGACGAGGTACGGGTTGGTCGCGCGCTCGCGGCCGATCGTCGTGGCGGGGCCGTGGCCGGGCAGGACGACTGTGTCGTCGGCCAGCGGGAGCACCTTGTCCCGCAGGCTGGTCAGCATCCGGGGCATGCTGCCGCCCGGCAGGTCGGTACGGCCGATCGAGCCGGCGAACAGCACGTCACCGGAGAGGCAGATCTGCTCCGCCTCCCAGGGCGAGCCGGCGCCGGGCAACCGGAACAGCACCGACCCGCCGGTATGGCCGGGGGCGTGGTCGACGGTGATCTCCAACCCGGCCAGCGACAGCGTCGCGCCGTCGGTCAGCTCGGCCACGTCGTCCGGTTCGGCGTACGGCAGCCGGCCGCCGAACAGCTGGGTCAGGTCCATCGACAGCGCCTTGCTCGGATCGGCCAGCAGCTCCCGGTCGTCCGGGTGGACGTAGGCGGGGATGCCCCGCGCGCCGCAGACCGGGGCGACGGAGAACGTGTGGTCGAGGTGGCCGTGGGTGAGCAGCACGGCGGCCGGGTGCAGGCGATGCTCGGCGAGCACGGCGTCGAGCCGGTCGAGCACCCCGATGCCGGGGTCGACCACCACGCACTGCTCCCCCGGCCCGGTCGCCACCACGTAGCAGTTGGTGCCGAAGGCGTCCGCGGGAAAGCCGGCCACGAGCACGTCGCTCCCCTTTCCGTCCGGTCGTCGTCTGGTTGCAGCCTAGTCGCAGGGGCCAGCGGGTTACGTCCGCCACCGGCCCGTCGCCCCGGCCGGTCTGAGACGGCGGGACCTCGTACACCACATTCACAGTCGCTACCCGTACACTCTGGCGGGCGTGTGGCGTGGCGCACCCCGATCGGAACGGCGGACGGCGCCCGGCGCCGGCGGCGATCAGGCAGAGGAAGGGGAGCGCGCGTGGCTTCCAGCAGGGACCGGCAGCGCAAACTGGCGCGCGCCAAGCTCGACCGGCAGCTCGCCCGGCGGGCGGCGGCCGCGAAGCGGCGCCGGCAGATCCGGGCCGGCGTGGGCGCCGCGGTGGTGCTCGTGCTGATCGTGGCCGGCTCCGCCTGGGCGCTCGGCGCGTTCGACTCCGAGCCGGAGAAGAAGGCCGCCGACGACGTCTGCCTCTGGACCGCGCAGGACGGCGCGGTCAACACCAACCTCAAGGACGTCGGCGAGCCGCCCACCACCGGCCTGCCCACCTCCGGCACCCGCCCGATGACGATCACCACCAACCAGGGTGGGCCGATCACCGTCGAGCTGGACCAGACCGACGCGCCGTGCGGCGCGGCGAGCCTGAGCTACCTGGCCGGCCGGTCGTTCTTCGACAACACCACCTGCCACGAGATCACCGCCGAGGGCGCGCTGCGCTGCGGTGACCCGACCGGCACCGGCCTCGGCGGCCCGACCTACTCGTTCTACGACGAGAACGTCCCGGCCGCGGCGGAGCCGAGCCCGTCGGCCTCCCCGGCGCCCGGGCAGCCGGCGACGTACCCGAAGGGCACCGTCGCCATGATCGGCAACCCGCCCGGCAGCAACGGCAGCCAGTTCCTGATCTTCTTCAAGGACGCCAGCCCGGCCAAGCCGGCCTACTCGGTGGTCGGCAAGGTCACCGGCGGGCTCGACGTGGTGGAGAAGATCGGCGCCATGCCGACGGTGGACAATGGCAACGGCGCCAAGGTCAAGCCGAAGACGCAGGTGCTGGTCCAGAGCGTCACCGTCGGCGAGCCCGGTGCGGCGCCGGCCGGCAGTCCCGCGCCGTCGCCCAGCGCCAGCGCGGGCTGAGAACACAGGCGACCCGGCGGCGGGCCGTCGGCTGACCCGGCGGCGCGCGTGCCGCCCCCATACGCAGCAGGTGAGGAGTGACCGTGACGTCCACCAGAGACCGCCAGCGCGCGGCGGCGCGGGCCAAGCTCGAGCGGGAGATGGCGGAACGGGCCGGCCGGGCCCGTAAGCGCCGGCAGACCCAGGCGATCGTCGGGGCCGCGGCGGTGCTGGTGCTCGTCGTAGCAGGCACGGTCTGGCTCGTCGCCGCGCTCGGCGACGACGACGAGAAGCAGGGCGGCACCACCGCCGTCGCCGGGGCCGTCCAGTGCGCGTACACGGAGGTGCCGAAGGAGGGCCGTCCGGCGCAGATCAAGGACGTCGGCCTGCCGCCGGCCCAGCAGTCGGGCAAGGGCACCCAGACGATGACCATCGACACCAACCTGGGCCCGATCACCGCCAAGATCGACCGCGCCAAGGTGCCCTGCACCGCCGGCAGCTTCACGCACCTGGCGAGCAAGGGCTTCTTCGACAACACCAAGTGCCACCGGCTCGTCACCGAGGGCATCAAGGTGCTCCAGTGCGGCGACCCGAGCGCCACCGGCAAGGGCTGGCGGGACACCGACGGCACCGGCGGCCCGTCGTACAACCTGGCCGAGGAGAACCTCCCCACCGACAAGCGCCCGCCGTACCCGGAGGGTGTCATCGCGATGGCCAACTCCGGCCAGCCGGGCAGCACGGGCAGCCAGTTCTTCATCGTGTACGGCGACTCGCCACTCGACCCGAACTACACCGTGCTGGGCACCATCACCGGTGGCATGGACGTGGTGAAGCAGGTCGCCGCGGCCGGTGACGACGGCGCGTTCGCCAAGCAGGCCGGCGGTGGTCACCCGAAGAAGGAGATCACCATGACCAA
Organism: Micromonospora sp. AB353; assembly: GCF_049538395.1. Taxonomy (NCBI): domain Bacteria; kingdom Bacillati; phylum Actinomycetota; class Actinomycetes; order Micromonosporales; family Micromonosporaceae; genus Micromonospora; species Micromonospora sp. AB353. The sequence goes on from NZ_JBMVFV010000001.1 coordinate 16,215, forward strand.
GGTGACGATGAGCCCGATCGAGGGCGGCTGACCACACCCGCACGACGACGAAGCGCCCGCCGGCTGATCGCAGCCGGCGGGCGCTGTCGCGTGCGTGGTGGCTCAGGCCCCGGAGGTGACCCGGTACGCGTCGAACACACCGTCGACCTTGCGGACCGCGGCCAGCAGGTGCCCGAGGTGCTTCGGGTCGGCCATCTCGAAGCTGAACCGGCTGACCGCCACCCGGTCGCGGGTGGTGGTGACGGTCGCGGAGAGGATGTTGACCCGCTCCTCGGACAGCACCCTCGTCACGTCGGCGAGCAGCTTGTGCCGGTCCAGCGCCTCGACCTGGATGGCGACCAGGAACGTGGAGGCGGACGTGAGCTTCCAGCTCACCTCGACCACCCGCTCGGGCTGGGCGCGCAGGTCCTCGGCGTTGGCGCAGTCGTCCCGGTGCACGCTGACCCCGCCGGAGCGGGTGACGAACCCGAACACCGAGTCCGGCGGTACGGGCGTGCAGCAGCGGGCCAGCTTGATCCAGACGTCGCTGACGCCGCGGACCACCACGCCCGGGTCGGCGCTGCTCTGCCGGCTGCGCGGCGGCCGGGTGGCGACGGCGGTCTCGGCGATGTCCTCCGCCGCGCCCTCCTCGCCGCCGTAGGAGGCCATCAGCTTCTGCACGACCGACTGCGCGGAGACCTGGCTGTCGCCGACCGCCGCGTACAGCGAGGCCACGTCGGCGAGGTGCAGATCCCGGGCGATCGCCATCAACGCGTCCGAGGTGAGCATCCGCTGCAACGGCATGCCCTGCTTGCGCATCGCCTTGACGATCGCGTCCTTGCCGGCCTCGATCGCCTCCTCGCGCCGCTCCTTGTTGAAGTACTGGCGGATCTTCGTACGCGCCCGCGGGCTCTTGACGAAGCCGAGCCAGTCCTGCGTCGGCCCGGCCGTGTCGGACTTCGACGTGAAGATCTCGATCACGTCGCCGTTGGACAGCGTCGACTCCAGCGGCACCAGCTTGCCGTTCACCCGCGCGCCGATGCACTTGTGCCCGACCTCGGTGTGCACCGCGTACGCGAAGTCGACAGGCGTCGACCCGGTCGGCAGCGGGATGACGTCGCCCTTGGGGGTGAAGACGTACACCTCCTGGCTGGACAGGTCGAACCGCAGCGCGTCCAGGAACTCGCTCGGGTCGGCCGCCTCACGCTGCCAGTCCAGCAGCTGCCGCAGCCACGTCATCTCGTCGATGTGCGCCGGCGGGCCCACCACCGGGGTGCCCTTGTGCTCCTTGTACTTCCAGTGCGCGGCGATGCCGAACTCGGCGGTGCGGTGCATCGCGTACGTGCGGATCTGCATCTCCACCGGCTTGCCGGTGGGCCCGATGACAGTCGTGTGCAACGACTGGTACATGTTGAACTTGGGCATGGCGATGTAGTCCTTGAACCGGCCCGGCACCGGCTGCCAGTTGGCGTGGATGACCCCCAGCGCCGCGTAGCAGTCACGAACCGTGTCGACCAGGATCCGCACACCCACCAGGTCGTAGATGTCGTTGAAGTCGCGCCCCCGCACGATCATCTTCTGGTAGATCGAGTAGAGGTGCTTCGGCCGGCCGGTCGTCTCCGCCTTGATCTTGGCGGCCTTCAGGTCGGTGGACACCTTCTGCGTCACCTGACGCAGCAGCGCCTCGCGCTGCGGCTGGTGCTCCCCGATCAGCCGGTTGATCTCCTCGAACCGCTTCGGGAACAGCGTGCCGAAGGCCAGATCCTCCAGCTCCCACTTGATCGTGTTCATACCGAGGCGGTGCGCCAGCGGGGCCAGGATCTCCAGCGTCTCCTTGGCCTTCTGCTCCTGCTTCGGGCGGGGCAGGAAGGTCAGCGTCCGCATGTTGTGCAGCCGGTCGGCCAGCTTGATGACCAGGACCCGCGGATCCTTCGCCATCGCGACGACCATCTTGCGGATGGTCTCGGCCTTGGCCGCGTCACCGAGCTTGACCTTGTCGAGCTTGGTGACGCCGTCGACGAGCAGCGCGACCTCGCCGCCGAAGTCGGCGCGCATCGCATCCAGCGTGTACTCGGTGTCCTCGATGGTGTCGTGCAGCAGCGCCGCGACCAGCGTGGTGGTGTCCATGCCCAGGTTCGCCAGGATCGTCGCCACGGCGAGCGGGTGCGTGATGTAGGGGTCGCCGGACTTGCGGTACTGCCCCGAGTGCCACCGCGCGGCCGTGTCGAAGGCGCGCTGGAGCAGCCGCGCGTCGGCCTTGGGGTGGTTCTCCCGGTGCGTCGCGATCAGCGGCTCCAGCACCTCGCTGACCTGCGAGGTCTGCCAGGGCGCGTTGAACCGGGCCAGCCGGGCGCGTACCCGCCGGCCGGTCGGCGCGTTGGAGAGGGCGAAACCGCTGCCGGGAGTGGATTCGGTGGAACCCTCGGTGGGGAACGGCACCACGACCGCCCCGCCGTCGGCCGTCGCGTCGGACGCGCCGCCGGTGGCGCCGGTCGCCCGGGCCGGCGGGTTGCCGCTGCGCTCGGTCACCGAGCCGTCCGCGTCGCCTGTCGGGTGCACCGTGCCCTCCACCGGAGGGACGACATCGTGGGACACCGGCCTCCTCACCGCTCGCCGGGATGCGCCGGCCGTCCGGCCGACGTCTGGTTCAACCGGCCCGGAGGCCGGTCTTGTTCCACGCGGTCACCGGGGCCGGGCCCCGGCGCCTTCGCCGCCCCGGACAGCTCGGCCGGGGCGGGCAAAGGGCAATGCTACCCGTACGCAGGGTACGCCACCGCTCCCCCGGACGGTCGGCGCCGACCGGCCCGACGGGCCGGCCTGGTCAAACGGTCAACAGGGCATGGACCGGACGCTGGGCCAGCCGCTTACGACCCTCCAGGAAGCCCAGTTCCAGCAGCACGCTGAACCCGGCCACCGTCCCGCCGGCGCGTTCCACCAGGTCGAGCGTGGCCTCGGCGGTACCGCCGGTGGCGAGCACGTCGTCGAGCACCAGCACCCGGTGGCCGGCGGTGAAGGCGTCCTGGTGCACCTCCAGCGTCGCCTCGCCGTATTCGAGGGCGTAGGAGGCCGAGTGCGTGGCCCGGGGCAGCTTGCCGGCCTTGCGCACCGGCACCACGCCCACGCCGGTGGCGTACGCGACTGCCGCCGCCAGCACGAACCCGCGCGCCTCGATGCCGGCGACGGTGTCGAACGAGTCCGGCCCGTGATACGCGATGATGCCGTCGATCACCGCCCGGAACGCCTCACCATCGGCGAACAGGGGCATCAGGTCCTTGAACACGACACCCGGCTTGGGGAAGTCCGGCACGTCCAGCAGCCGGCTGGCGACGAGCTGGGCGACCTCCGGGCCGCTGTCTCCCCGTACCCCTGTGGTGTGGGTCTCCGTCACGGTGCGTCCCATGTCCTCTCGAAACGACGACGGCGTCCGTCATGCCGTGACAACAGCATGACGGACGCCGTCGGACCGATTCCGTCCGGCCCTGCGGTCAGCGGCGCTTGCCGCCGGGCCGGTTGCCGCCGCCCCCGGCGGGACGGCCGCCGCGGGCGCCGCTGGGGCGCTTGCCCGCGGGCCGGGCGCCCACCTTGGGTGCGGCGCCGGCCAGCGCGGCCGCCTCCGGGTCGATCGGCGCGTCGGCGGCCGGCGTGGTGGCCGGCCGGCCCTTCGGCGTGATCTCGCCCCGGGCGATCGCGGCCCGGCGGGACAGCACGCGCTTGTTGTGGGCGCTGATCCGCGGGTCCATGTTCTTCAGCAGCACCAGCAGCGGCGTGGCCAGCAGGATCGAGGTCAGGAACGCCACCGCCATACCGACGAACAGCACCAGGCCGAGGTCCTTCAGCGTGCCCGCGCCGAGCAGGCCGGCGCCGATGAAGAGCAGACCGCCGACCGGCAGCAGCGCCACGACCGAGGTGTTCAGCGACCGCATGAGGCTCTGGTTGAGCGCCAGGTTGGACGCCTCGCCGTAGGTCATGTTGTTGTTCGCGGTGATGCCGCGTGTGTTCTCCTGCACCTTGTCGAAGACCACCACCACGTCGTAGAGCGCGAAGCCCAGGATCGTGAGGAAGCCGATGATCGTCGACGGGGTGACCTCGAAGCCGACCAGTGAGTAGATGCCGGCGGTCAGGGCCAGGTTGGTCAGCAGCGAGGCGATCGCGGCGGCCGCCATCCGCCACTCGAAGCGCAGCACCAGGTAGATCGACACCACCGCGATGAAGATCACCAGACCGAGCAGCGCGCGCGAGGTGACCTGGCTGCCCCACGCCTCGGAGACCTGGCTGCCGCTGATCTGGTCGGCCTGGATGCCGAACTCCTGCGCCATCGCGGTCTTGGCCGCGTTGGCCTGCTCGGCGGAGAGCTGGCCGGTGCGCATCTCGTAGAACTCGCCGCTCGTGCCGCCGACCTTCTGCGCGCTGACCACCTCGACGCCCGGCGCCTCGGCGGCCAGCACCTCGTCGACGACCTGCTCGGCGCGGTCCAGCGTGCCGACGCTCGCAGGCACCTGGAACGAGTTGCCGCCCGCGAACTCGATGCCGAGCTTGAAGCCGCTGATCGCGAAGCTCAGCACGGCGATCAGCACGAGCACGCCGGCCACGCCGAACCACAGCTTGCGCCGCCCGACGATGTTGAGATCCGCCTCGCCCCGGTAGAGCCGGGCGGCCAGACCGCTCTTAGCCATCTCAGGCCTCCTTCACACGCGGGTTGCGGGCGGTGCCCGGCTCGGCCGACCGGGCCGGCAGTGCCCGGCCCAGACCGCTGACCCGCGGCGACAGGAACGCCCGGGTCCGGGCGAACATCGTCATGATCGGGTGGCGGAAGAGGAACACGACGACCAGGTCGAGCACCGTGGCCAGGCCGAGCGCGAAGGCGAAGCCCTTCACCGCGCCGACGGACACGATGTAGAGCACCACCGCCGACATCAGCGTGATGGCGTTCGCCGAGATGATCGTCCGGCGGGCGCGGATCCACGCGCGCGGCACCGCGCTGCGTGGACTGCGGCCCTCCCGGATCTCGTCCTTCAATCGTTCGAAGTAGATGACGAACGAGTCCGCCGCGACGCCCAGCGAGACGATCATGCCGGCGATGCCGGCGAGCGTGAGCGTGAAGCCGATCGACCGGCCGAGCACCACCAGCGCGCCGAACACCAGCAGCGCGGAGAGCACCAGGCTCAGGAAGATGACCGAGCCGAGCAGCCGGTAGTAGAAGAACGAGTAGATGATGACCAGCAGCATGCCGATGCCGGCGGCCAGCAGACCCGCCTTGAGGTGGCTGTCGCCGAGCGTCGCGGTGACGTTCTGCTGCTCCTGCGGCTCGAACGTCACCGGCAGCGCGCCGTAGCGCAGCTGGCTGGCGAGCGCGTTCGCGGCCTTGTTGTCGAAGCTGCCGGTGATCTGCGAGTCACCGGTCAGCACGCCCTGGATCTCCGGCGACGAGACGATCTCGTTGTCCAGCACCACGGCGACCCGGCACTTGCCGTCCTGGCCGAGCGCGGTCTGGTCGCAGGCCTGGCCCTCGTTGGTGAAGGCCTCGCGGGTCAGCGCGGTCCACTTCTCCTGGCCGCTGCCGGTGAAGTTCAGGCTGACCACCCAGGAGCTGGTCTGGTCGAGCTGGGCGGAGGCGTTCTTGACGTCGGTGCCGAGCACCTTGGCCACGTCCAGCAGGTACTTCGCGCCGGACTCGCAGGCGACCGCCTTCTGCTTCTCGTCCTTGATCGAGGCGGCGGGCCGCGCGTCGAGCTGGGCGCAGGTGATGGTCGGGACGTTGAACTGCATCTCCACCGGCAGGACGGCGATCTCCTGCGGGGTGAGCGTGCCGAACGGCTTGAGCTTGTCGGCCAGCGACGGGTCGGTGGTGAGGTCCGCCGGGGCCTGCAGGCCCGAGGCGGCGGCCCAGGCGGCCGTGCCGACCTTCTGCTCGACGGCCTTGCGCTGCTGCTCGATGCTCTGCGGCACCGGCTCGGCGCTGGCGCTCGGGCTCGGCGCGGCGGCGCTCGGGCTCGCGCTCGGCGCGGCGGCGCTCGGCGTCGCCGACGGGGAGGCCGGGGCCATGCCGCCCTGGCCGCCGGCGCTCGGCGATCCGCTCACCTTGGGGCTGGCGCTCGCCTTCGGCGACGCGCTGCCCGACGGCGTCGGGCTGGCGGCACCGGACGGGGTCGCGCTCGGGACCGGGGCGGGCGCGGCGGCGGCACCGCTGCCGTCGGTGGCCTTGAGCACCTTGCGGAAGCGCAGCTCGGCGGCCTCACCGACATCGGTCAGGTCGCGGTTCTGGCCGGGCAGGGAGATGACGATGTTGCGGTTGCCCTCGGTGACCACCTCGGCCTCGGCCACGCCGTAGGCGTTGACCCGGCTCTCGATGATCTGGCGGGCCTCCTCGAGGTTGTCGGCGGTCGGGGGCTTGCCGTCCACCGTGTTGGTGGCCTCGAGCGTCAGCCGGGTGCCGCCGACGAGGTCCAGGCCGAGCCGTGGCTCCAGCCGGTCCTTCCAGCCACCGCTGGCGCCGCCCGAGAAGAACACCAATAGATAGAGGACGACGAAGATGAGCCCGAGCACGGCGAGCTGCCGTCCGGGCCGCATCTGTCCCTGAGGTGGTGCCACGGCTGTCCTGTCTCCCTGTACGGTCGCGCCGCTTCCACGGCGGCGACAACTGTCGGGCCGGGGGTGTCCGCCCGACTGCTCCGGCGGGTCGGCACCGGAGGACGGCACGCCGGCTGGAGCGCGGCGCGGGGGCGCCGCACGGCCCGGCCGGATGCCGGCGCCGCGCGCCGACCCCAACTATCCACTTGTACGGATGAATCCGCTGCCCCGTCCGGGACGGGTGGTCACTCCTTGACCGGCTCGGCTTCCTCGGTGATCGTCTCGGCCGCCGGCGCCTCGGCGCGCTTGATGACCCGCGCGACGGCGGGGCGGGCGTACCGGGTCTGCACGCCCGGGGCGACCTCGAGCAGGACCGTGTCGTCCTCGACCGCGGTGACCGTGCCGTGCAGGCCGCCGATGGTGACCACCTCGTCGCCCGGAGAGAGGGCGGCCTGCATCTGCTCGGCCTCACGGCGGCGCTTCTGCTGCGGACGGATCATCATGAAGTACATGACGACGAAGAGCAGAGCGATCATGAGGATCGGCGTCAGACTGCCGGCTCCCCCGCCACTCGCTGCTGCGTAAAGCACGGTGTAGACCTTCCGGTTGGCGTCCGCCCCGGCGCCGGAGGGCGCCGCAGTGGAAGCGGATTCTCACGTCCTGTACAAACCGCGGCGAAGTCTAGTCCCTGCTCCTGAGAAGACCGAATGCGGCACAGATCACGAACGGATCACGGCTGATCGGTCTGCACCGAGAACAGATCGGGCCCCGAAGGGGCATCCGCACCAAATGTACCATTCGGGGGCGTGCGGCCCAGATGACGCCAGGCGGCCTCGGTCGCCACCCGCCCGCGAGGCGTCCGGGCCAGCAGCCCGGCCCGGACCAGGAACGGCTCGCAGACCTCCTCGACCGTGTCCGGCTGCTCGCCCACCGCCACGGCGAGCGTGGACAGGCCCACCGGGCCGCCCCGGAACGAGTCGACGAGCGCGGTCAGCACCGCCCGGTCGAGCCGGTCCAGGCCGAGCGCGTCCACGTCGTAGACGGTCAGCGCGGCCCGCGCGGTCTCCAGCGTGACCACGCCGTCGGCGCGGACCTCGGCGTAGTCGCGGACCCGGCGCAGCAGCCGGTTGGCGATACGCGGGGTGCCCCGGGACCGGCCGGCGACCTCCGCCGCGCCGTCGGCGGTGATCGGCACGCCGAGGATCCGGGCCGACCGGTGCAGCAGCGTCTCCAGGTCGGCCGGCGCGTAGAAGTCGAGGTGCGCGACGAAGCCGAACCGGTCGCGCATCGGGCCGGTCAGCAGGCCGGAGCGGGTGGTGGCGCCGACGAGCGTGAACGGCTCCACGTCGAGCGGGATGGCGGTGGCACCCGGGCCCTTGCCGACGACCACGTCGACGCGGAAGTCCTCCATGGCGCTGTAGAGCAGTTCCTCGGCCGGCTTGGCGATCCGGTGGATCTCGTCGATGAACAGCACGTCGCCCTCGGCGAGGCCGGTCAGGATCGCGGCCAGGTCGCCCGAACGCTCGATGGCCGGGCCGCTGGTCACCCGGATCCCGGTGCCCAGCTCGGCGGCGACGATGTTGGCCAGGCTGGTCTTGCCGAGGCCGGGCGGACCGGAGAGCAGGATGTGGTCCGGCGGCGAGCCGCGCCGCATCGCGCCCTGCAACAGCAGGTCGAGCTGGTCGCGGACGCGGTCCTGGGCGATGAACTCGGCCAGCCGCTTCGGCCGGACGCTCGCCTCCGCGTCGCGCTCGGCGTCGTCGACGTACGCCGAGACCAGGTTCTCCCCGGTCATCGGGTGCGGCCCAGGAGGCGGATCGCCTGCTTGAGCAGGACCGGCACCGGCGGGGTGTCGCCGTCGACGGTCTCCGCCACCGCGGCCACCGCCTGCTCGGCCTGGCCGGCCGTCCAGCCGAGGCCGACGAGGGCCTGGCGGACCTGCTCCGGCCAGGCGCCCGCGGTCACCCCGGCCGCGCCGTCGGCGCCCACCGGCACCGGGCCGACCCGGTCGCGCAACTCCAGCACCAGCCGCTCGGCGCCCTTCTTGCCGATGCCCGGCACCCGGGTCAGCGCCGCGGTGTCGGCGTTGGCGATGGCCTTGCGGACCGCGTCCGGCGTGTGCACGGCGAGCACCGCCTGGGCCAGCCGGGGACCGACCCCGCTGGCGGTCTGGAGCAGCTCGAACAACTGCTTGGCGTCGTCGTCGGCGAAGCCGTAGAGGGTGAGCGAGTCCTCCCGGACGACAAGGCTGGTGGCGAGCCGGGCGGGCTGGCCCACGCGCAGGTCGGCGATCGTGCCGGGGGCGCACTGCACGGCCAGGCCGATGCCGCCCACCTCCACCACCGCGTGATCCGGGCCGGTGGCGGTCACCGTGCCGCGTACGCTCGCGATCATCGCGTCCCTCCTCGTCGGGCCCGTTGCGCGGCCTCGGCCAGCTTGGACCGGGTGCCGCCGCGCCACACGTGACAGATGGCCAGCGCCAGCGCGTCGGCGGCGTCGGCCGGCTTCGGCGGCTCGGGCAGCCGCAGCAGCCGGGTGACCATGGTGGTCATCTGTTTCTTGTCCGCCTGCCCTGAGCCGGTCACCGCGGCCTTGACCTCGCTCGGCGTGTACGTCGTCACCGGCAACCCGGCCCGGGCCCCGGCGAGCACCGCGACACCGCTGGCCTGCGCGGTGCCCATCACGGTACGGACGTTGTGCTGGCTGAACACGCGCTCCACCGCGACCGCGTCCGGCCGGTGCTCGGCGACTAGGTCGGTGAGCGAGCGGTCCAGGTGCAGCAGACGCAGCGGCAGTTCGTCGGAAGGGTCGGTGTAGACCACGTAGTAGGCCACGAGCGTGCAGGGGCGGCCCGGCACACCCTCGACCACGCCGACCCCGCACCGGGTCAGCCCCGGGTCGACGCCCAGCACGCGCACGCCGCCTCCTCCCCGAGCCGCCAGCAGTACGTGTGTTCGACACACCCTACTGGTGCCCGCCGACGCCGGGACGGCCGGACACGCCGGGTGCGGGCGGTGACGCGGCGCACCACACAGGCGAGCGGTGGAGTATGTGTCGCCGCCCCATGTGCCAGGGGGCAACCGGCTCGTACGTTCATGCGCCATGACGGCAGAACCCGTGGCGGTCCCCCACGTCGTACACGTCGACCTGACCGGTCGCACCGCGCTGGTCACAGGTGGTGGCGGCGGCATCGGACGGGCCTGTGCCCTGCGCCTGGCGGCGGCCGGCGCGACGGTCGTGGTGCTGGACCGCGACGTGACGGCGGCCGAGGCGGTGGCCGCGGAGGCCGGCGGCCGGGCGGTCGGGATCGACCTGGCCGACCCGGCGGCGGTGGACCGGCTCGGCGTCGACGCCGACATCGTGGTCAACAACGCCGGGCTGCAGCACGTCGCGCCGGTGCAGGACTTCCCGGTGGAGCGCTTCGAGTACATCCAGCGGGTGATGGTGGAGGCGCCGTTCCTGCTGATCCGCCGCGCGCTGCCCCGGATGTACGCGAACGGCTGGGGCCGGATCGTGAACATCTCCTCGGTGCACGGGCTGCGCGCCTCGCCGTTCAAGGCCGCGTACGTCTCGGCCAAGCACGCGCTGGAGGGCCTGTCCAAGGTGGTCGCGCTGGAGGGCGCCGCGCACGGCGTCACCGCCAACTGCATCAACCCGGCGTACGTGCGCACCGCGCTGGTGGAGAGCCAGATCGCCGACCAGGCGGCCACCCACGGCATCGGCGAGGACGAGGTGGTCGAGAAGATCATGCTGGCCCGGGCGGCGATCAAGCGGCTGATCGAGCCGGCCGAGGTGGCCGAACTGGTGGCGTACCTGTGCTCCCCGCCAGCCGCGTTCCTCACCGGCACCTCGATCGCCCTCGACGGGGGCTGGACGGCGAACTAGTGGGCCCGCGCACAATGTCGGTCATGTCGTCGCCGGTGGAGTTCCTGGAGCTGCTGGCGCGCGAGGCCGCCGCGGTCGAGTTCGAGGGCCCGCTGGTCGCCGCGCGCGCCGCCGGCCTGCCCGCCGAACGGCTCGCCGAGCTGGAGCAGGCGAAGGTGGTGGCGCTGCGGGTACGGGCGCTGCTGGCCCGCCGCCGGCGCCGGGAGACCGAGCTGTCCGGCCTGTACGACACCGCGAGCGACCTGGCCGGGCTGCGCGACCTGGACGACGTGCTGCGGGCGATCGTGCACCGGGCGCGGATCCTGCTCGGCACCGACGTGGCGTACATGACGCTCAACGACGACGAGCGCGGCGACACGTACATGCGGGTCACCGACGGTTCGATCTCGGCCCGGTTCCAGCGGCTGCGGCTGGAGCTGGGCGACGGGCTGGGCGGGCTGGTCGCGCAGACCGGCACGCCGTACGTCACCTCGAACTACCAGGAGGACGAGCGGTTCCGGCACACCGGGGAGATCGACGGCGGCGTGGGCGAGGAGGGCCTGGTGGCCATCCTCGGCGTGCCGCTGCGGCTCGGGTCCAGCGTGATCGGCGTGCTGTACGCGGCCAACCGCTCGGCCCGGCCGTTCGCCCGCGAGGAGGTGTCGCTGCTGGTGTCGCTGGCGGCGCACGCGGCGGTGGCGATCGACACCGCGCGGCTGCTCGCCGAGACCCGGGCGGCGCTGGCGGAGCTGTCGGCGGCGAACAGCACCATCCGGGCGCACAGCAGCTCGGTGGAGCGCGCCGCCGCGGCGCACGACCGGATGACCGCGCTGGTGGTGCGCGGCGGCGGCATGGAGGACGTGGCGGCGGCGGTCACCGAGGTGCTCGGCGGCGCGCTGCTGGCGCTGGACGCCGAGGGCCGGCGGCTGGCCCGGGTCGGTGAGATCGAGGAGCCGGACCGGGCGGACATCGTGGAGGCGGTGGCCGCGTCCCGTACCGAGGGGCGCAGCGTGCGCCGGGGTCCGCTCTGGTACGCCGCGGTGGTGGCCGGCGCGGAGAACCTGGGCGCGCTGGTGCTGCGCCCGGACGACGAGCTGGTCGACGCCGACCAGCGCATCCTGGAACGGGCCGCCCTGGTGACCGCGTTGCTGCTGCTGTTCCGCCGGACCGTGGCCGAGGCGGAGGGACGGGTCCGCGGTGAGCTGCTGGACGACCTGATCGCCCGGCCGCTGCGCGACACCGACGCGCTGCGGGCGCGGGCCCGCCGCATCGGGGTGGACCTGGACGCGCCGCACGTGCTGGTGGCGGTCGGTGACGACGCGTTCGCCGAGACCGGCTCGGCCCGGCAGCGGGTGCTGTCCTGGGCCACCACGTACGCCTCGACCCGGGGTGGTCTGGCCGCGGCGCGTGACGGGCGGGTGGTGCTGATGCTGCCCGGCCAGGACGCGGGCGGCGCGGCCCGCGCGGTGGCCCGGGACCTGTCCCGGGTGACCGGCCGCCCGGTGACCGCCGGGGCGAGCGGGCCGTCCACCGGCCCGGCGTCGCTCGCTGTCACGTTCGCCGAGGCGGAGCGCTGCCTGTCCGCGCTGGGTGCGCTGGGCCGGGCCGGGCAGGGGGCGAGCACCACCGAGCTGGGTTTCGTCGGGCTGCTGCTGGGCGCGGTCGGTGACGCCGGGGACCGGGACGTGGCACGGTTCCTCGCCACCACTGTGGGACCGGTGCTGGACTACGACGCCCGGCGCGGCACCGCGCTGGTGAAGACGCTGGAGGCGTACTTCGGGGTGGGCGGCAGCCTGGCCCGGGCCGCCGAACAGCTGCACGTGCACGTCAACACGGTCACCCAGCGGCTGGAGCGGGTCGGTCACCTGCTCGGCGCGGACTGGCAGCGGCCGGAGCGGGCGCTGGAGGTGCAGCTCGCGCTGCGCCTGCACCGGCTGCGCACACCCGCCCGCTGAGCGGCGGGCGGCGGACCGGCCGGGCGGGTGGCCCGGCCCGCGTCAGCGGACGCGCAAGCCGTCCAGGACCGCGTCCACGATCCGCTCGGGCAGCAGCCGCTCGTCGCGCTCGGGGTGCCAGCGCAGCATCCGCTGGGTGAGCATCGGCGCGGTGAGCAGCGCCATCGCCACCTCGATGTCGAGGTCGGCGCGCAGCTCGCCCCGGTCGATCGCGCCGAGCAGCACCTCGCGCATCGCCGCCCGCCGGGGCTCGATGATCGCCTCGTACGCCTGCCGGTGCGCCGAGCTGCGGTTCACCTCCGGCACCAGGCAGGGCATGATCTTGCGGACGCGGGGGTCGGCGTGCTGACCCACCGCACCGACGAGCACCACCAGGTCGTCGCGGACGGAGTGCCCGTCGGTGCGCGGCGCGGGCCCCTTGAGCGTGCGCAACGCGTCCAGCAGCAGCGCGTCCTTGCCCGGCCAGCGGCGATAGATGGTGGCCTTGCCGACTCCGGCACGGTTCGCGATCGCCTCGATCGACAGCGACTCGATGGTGCTGCCCTCGGCCAGCAGGTCGAGGGTGGCGTCGACGATCGCCTCGTCCGCGCGGGTGCTCCGCGGTCGCCCGGGCGACCGCGGAGCATCCGCCGTGGAAGTCATGTCATACATTGTCCACGAACCTATGCGGTACCGGCCAACTCCCTGTCCGTGACCGGCGGCGCGTCGGGGGCGACGACCGGCCGGCCCGGCATCCACCGCAGCACGATCACGATGCCGAGCGCGGCCACCACCGCGGAGGCGCCCGCCGCCCAGTGCATGGCCGAGACGAACGAGTCGTTCGCCGCGTCGATCAGTCGCGGTGCGTCGGGGCCGAGCCGGCCGGCGACCGCGTACGCCCCGGACACCGACTCGCGGGCCGCGTCGCGTACCGGGGCGGGCAGGGCGGCCACCGCCGGGCCGACCTGGTCGCGGTAGACGGCGGAGAGCACCGAGCCGAGCACCGCCACGCCGAGCGCGCCGGCCACCTGCCGCACGGTGTTGCTCACCGCGGAACCGACACCGGCCTTCTCCCGGGGCAGCGACGACATGATCGACTCGGTGGCCGGCGGCATGATGTTCGCCATCCCGGCGCCCTGGAGGAAGCCCAGCGCCGAGAAGATCCAGATCGGGGTGTCCGCGTCGATGAGGACGAACGCGGCGAGCGCCACGGTGGTGAGCAGCAGCCCGGCCGCCGCGACCGCCCGGCCGCCGTAGCGGCGGACCATCGCCGCGCTGCGCGGCGCGAAGATCAGCTGGGCCGCGGCGAACGGCAGGAACAGCAGGCCGCTCTCCAGCGGGCTGTAGCCGCGCACGAGCTGCAGATAGAACGCGCCGAAGAACATCACGCCCATGGCGGCGAAGAAGACCAGCCCGACCAGGGCCACCGGCGCGGCGAACCGGGGCACCCGGAACAGCCGGACGTCAAGCGACGGGTGGTCACTGCGCAGCTCGTGGGCGACGAACCAGCCGAGCACCGCGAGGCCGCCGAGCACCGCGACCCACACCTGCGGGCGGCCGAAGCCGTGCTCGCCGCCGTCGATGATGCCGTAGGTGAGCGCGACCAGGCCGACCACCGAGAGCAGCACGCCGAGCAGGTCGACCCGGCCGGGCCTGGGGTCGCGGGACTCGGGGACCAGGGCCGCGACGAGCACCACGCCGAGCACCACCACCGGCACGTTGATCAGGAAGACCGAGCCCCACCAGAAGTGCTCCAGCAGCGCGCCGCCGAGCACCGGGCCGATCGCCACCGCGAGGCCGACCGCGCCGGCCCAGACGCCGATCGCCTTGGCGCGCTCGCGCGGGTCGAAGACGTTGGAGATGATCGAGAGCGTCACCGGCATGATGGCCGCGCCGCCGACGCCCATCAGCGCGCGGGCCGCGATCAGCTGGCCCGGGTCCTGCGCGTACGCGGACAGCAGCGAGGACAGGCCGAACAGCGCCAGCCCGAGGATCAGGAAACGGCGGCGGCCGAGCCGGTCACCGAGCACGCCGAAGGTGAACAGCAGCCCGGCGAAGACGAGCGTGTAGGAGTTGATCGCCCATTCCAGCTCGCCCTGGGTGGCGCCGAGGCCGTGCACCGGGTCGGCCAGCGTGCGCAGCGCGACGTTGAGGATGGTGTTGTCGAGGACGACCACGAGGAGGCTGATCACCAGCACCCCGAGGATCGCCCACCTCCTCGGGTGTCCGGTGTTCTCGTGTGGTTCCACGTCCGTGCTCCCCCCGGTTTCCCCGCGTCGGAATACGATACGGGTCAGACTCGTAACGGAGCCGAGCGTAGGTGAGCGAGTTTCGATACGGAACCGGTTCGTATCGAATGTGTCTCAGGTCACGCGGGCGGCCCGCCGGCCAGCGCCAGCCGCAGCACCGCGTCCCGCACCGGCAGCAGCCGTCGCACGCCGGACAACCGCCCCGCCCACCGCGCGCCGGCCGCGATCCGCTGGGTCGGCCGCCGGCGCCTCCCGTCGTACGCGCGCAGTGCGGCCGGCAGATCGCCGGCGTCGCGTACGCAGTCCGCGAGCGCGACCGCGTCGATGAGTGCCTGGCAGGCGCCCTGCCCGAGGTCCGGGGTCATCGCGTGCGCGGCGTCGCCGAGCAGCGCGGTCCGGCCGGCCACGTACGACGGCAGCGGCGTCAGGTCGTGGATCTCGTGCCGCAGGATGCCGTCCGGGGTGAGCGCGTCGAGCACCCGCGGCACCGGCGGATGCCAGTCGCCGAAGAGGCGGCGCAGCTCGGCGCGGTCGTCCGGCGGCGCCGGGTGCCCCTCGGGCAGCCGCACCGCGGCGTACCAGTTGGTGCGGCCCGGCCCGGCCGGGGTCAGCCCGAACTTGCGCCCCCGGCCCCAGGTCTCGCCGCCCTCGGCCACGTCCAGGTCGGCCACGCCGCGCCAGGCCACCGCGCCCGCGTACCGCAGCGGGTACCGCCGCCCGTACATGTGCGCGCGCACCACGCTGTTGACCCCGTCCGCGCCGACCACCAGGTCGTACGCGTCGCGCAGCGGTCCGGGGTCGGTCACCGGGGTGCCGAGACGCAGCGCCGGTCCGGGCAGGGCGCTGGCCAGGACGGCGAGCAGCACCGGCCGGGTGACCAGGTGCACGGGCTCGCCGTGCCGGCGTTCCAGCCGGTCGACGTCGATGGTGGCGATCCGGCTGCCGTCCGGGCGCCGGATCGACCCGCCGGCCTGGCGGCTGCCCCGGCGGCGCACCTCGTCGCCGACGCCGAGGGCGTCGAGGGCGCGCATCGCGGCGGGCCAGATGCCGAGCCCGGTGCCGGTCTCCGGCAGTGCGGCCGACCGTTCCAGGACGGTCACGTCCCAGCCCGCCGCCCGCAGGCCGACGCCCGCCGCGAGCCCGCCGATCCCGCCCCCGACCACGACCGCGCGTCCGCCCATGCCGTCACCGTACTACAGATGTAGTCGCCT
This sequence comes from Micromonospora sp. AB353, assembly GCF_049538395.1. Classification (NCBI taxonomy): domain Bacteria; kingdom Bacillati; phylum Actinomycetota; class Actinomycetes; order Micromonosporales; family Micromonosporaceae; genus Micromonospora; species Micromonospora sp. AB353. Next base: position 32,019 of record NZ_JBMVFV010000001.1, read on the forward strand.
GCACTACGCCTGTAGTCTGGCCGGGTGACCGATCGCCGGCGACTCCTGCTCGACGCCGCCATCCGGGTGCTCGGCACCGGCGGGCCGCGACAGCTCACCCACCGGGCGGTGGACGCCGAGGCGGGCCTGCCCGAGGGCTCCGCCTCCAACCGGTTCCGCACCCGGGAGGCGCTGGTCAGCGGCGTCTTCGACCGGCTGGTCGAGGTGGAGACGGCGGCCTGGCAACGGCTCTCCGTGGACCTGGCGCCAGGCGACGTCGACGGCTTCACCCGCGTACTCGGCCGGCTGATCCGGCGCTTCGCCGACGAGGAACGGGTGGTCACGCTGGCCCGATACGCGCTGTTCGTGGAGTCGGCCGTGCGGCCCGAGCTGCGCCCCGCCATCGAGGCCGGGCGGGCGCGGCTGGCCGAGTGGGGGGTGCCGCTGCTCGCCGCGCTCGGCTCGACCGATCCACCCGCCCACTTCCGGGCGCTGCTCGCGCTCGTCGACGGGCTCCTCGGCAACCAGCTCGCCGCTCCCGACGACCACTTCGATCCGGAGTCCGCCGTCGCCGCCCTGCTGCGCGGCTTCCGGGCCGGCTGACCGGCCGCCCGTCGGCTGCCGTGCGGTGCCCCCGGCCGGACGGATCCCGCCTACCGCTCCCCGTTCCGGTGGCCGGCCGCCTCGCGGCACACGGCGAGCGCGTCCGACAGCGTGGTCAGGTGTCCGGCCGGCGTGGCCGGCGGTGTGATCCAGCCCGGCCCGGCGCCGTGCACCCGCACCGAGGGGAACTCCCGCGCGAAGCGGACCACCCGGTATGCCCGCCCGGTCATCGGCGTCTGCGACCACACCACCACCGTGTGCGGGCGGGTTCGGCGCACCGCGCTGGCCAACGCCGGCCAGGGCAGCGCGGCACCGAGCAGCAGGCTGCCCAGGCCCGCCTCACGCAGGGCCGCGGCGAGGGCGTGCAGGCCGAGGCAGTGCAGCTCCTGCTCCGCCCCGGCGAGCAGGATGCCACCGGCCGGGGGTGGGGTCCCCGGCCCGCGCAGCAGCACGTCCAGTCCGGACCGCAGGCCCTCCGATAAGGCGTGCTCCACGGCCACCTCGGCGGCGCTGCGGCCGGGCAGCGCGGCCAGCATCGGCGCGCACACGCCCTCCCACACCGGCGCCACCCCCCACCGGTCCGCGGCCTCGACGATCAGCGCGGCGACCCGGTTGCCGTCCAGATCCTCGGCCGCGAGCGTGAGGTGCTTGCGGGCGGACTCGACGACATCGGCCGGGATCGGATCGGTCACCACCGGACGCACCCCTCGGTAGACGGTCACTACCGGGGGGTTCGTCGGAAGAGGGCGGCCTGGATGCGCCCGGGGCGGGCCGGTCCGGACGGGACGCGCCGGCTAGGCCGTGCCGGTGGGGCGGCTCACACCGGCGCGGGGTCCGGTGGGGCGTCCCGACGGCAGCCGACCGCGGACGCCGTCGAACGCCGGATCAGCCCGACCGGTCCCGGCGGATCGCCGCCCGGCGCCGGGCCAGGTCGGCGACAGTGCCCCAGACACCCCGGCGGAACAGCAGCACGACGAGGACGAAGATGCCGCCGGTGACCAGCCCGATCGCCTCGAACCCGGAGAACGACAGCCAGTCCTCCAGGCGGACCACCAGGGCCGCGCCGAGCACCCCGCCCCACAGCGTGCCGATGCCGCCGAGCACCACCACGATGACCGCCTTGCCGGAGGTGGTCCAGTGCAGCACGTCCAGCGAGACGAATCGGTGGCCGACCGCGAAGAGCCCGCCGCCGAGCCCGGCCAGGAAGCCGGAGAGCACGAACGCGGTCAGCTTGTAGCGGTGCACCGGGTAGCCGAGCGCGCGGGCCCGGGCCGGGTTGTCCCGGATGCCGACCAGCACCCGGCCGAACGGCGAGTGCACGATCCGCCAGGCAGCGAGCAGGCCGAGCAGCACGATCGGCAGGATCGCGTAGTAGAAGTAGTAGTCGTCGGTGAGATCGACGCCGAAGAACGCGCGCGGCACGCCCTGCAGGCCGTTCTCACCCTGGGTGACCGAACGCCACTCGTTGGCCACGTAGTAGACCATCTGCGCGAAGGCCAGGGTGACCATGGCGAAGTAGATCCCGGTGCGCTTCACCGCCAGGTAGCCGATCGGCAGCGCGAGCAGCGCCGCGCCCAGCGCCCCGGCCAGCACGGCGGCCGGGAACGGCAGGCCGGCGTGGATCGCGACCAGCCCGGTCAGGTACGCCGAGGTGCCCCAGAACGCGGCGTGCCCGAAGGACATCAACCCGGTGAAGCCGAGCAGCAGGTCCACCGAGACGGCGAAGAGCGCCCAGCACAGGATGTCCACCGCGACCGCCGGGTAGAGCCCGTTCGGCAGCCACAGCGCGACGAGCAGGCCGGCGGCGAGCAGCGCATACCGGACCCAGCCGGGCGCCCGCGCGACGGCGAGCAGCCCGGACGGCGGCGCGGGCCGCCCGGCGGGCGTGGTGTCCGTTCCCACAGGGGTGGTCTCCGCCGCCTCGGCTCGCGGCTGCGGGGCTCGCAGGCCCGGCTCACTCCTCGCGTTCACGCAGGGGCCTCCTCTCGGCCGAACAGGCCGGCCGGCCGCCAGAGCAGCACGGCGGCCATCACCACGAACACGACGGTCTGCGACACCAGCGGGTAGTCGGACAGGTACGCCTCGCCCCACGCCTGGATCAGGCCGATGCCGAAGCCGGCGGCGACCGAGCCGAAGATCGAGCCGAGGCCGCCGATCACCACCACCGCGAAGACCACGATGATCAGGTCGGCGCCCATCAGCGGGTTGACCGCCCGCATCGGGGCGGCGAGCACCCCGGCCAGCCCGGCCAGGGCGATGCCGAAGCCGAACACCGGGGTGACCCACTTGCCCACGTCGATGCCGAACGCCCGGGTCAGCTCCGGCCGCTCGGTGGCGGCCCGGACCACCACGCCGATCCGGGTCCGCCCGAGCACCCACCAGACCACCACGCACAGAAGCACGGTGAAGCCGAGGATGAAGACCCGGTACGTCGGGAAGTCGAAGAGTCCGAGGTCGACGGTCCCGCTCAGCTCGTCGGGCGTGGCGTACGGGCTGGACTGCACGCCGTACCGGGACTTGACCAGGTCCTGCAGGATCAGCGTCAGGCCGAAGGTGAGCAGGAAGTTGTAGAGCGGGTCGAGCCGGGTCAGCCGGTGGATCACCGCCCGCTCCAGCAGCATGCCGAGCAGGCCCAGCGCCAGCGGCATGATCACCAATGCGGCCCAGAACGGCACGCCCGCCTCGGCGAGCAGCACGTACGCCCCGAACGCGCCGAGCATGTAGAACGCGCCGTGGGCGAAGTTCACCACCCGGAGCATGCCGAAGATGACCGCGAGCCCGAGGGCGAGCAGGGCGTAGAACGCCCCGCCCACCAGCCCGTTGAACGTGTTCTGCAGGAACCCGGACATGTCAGAGCTTGCAGTCCGGGGACGGGGTGCGGAAGGCCTCCGCCGCCGGGATGGTCTTGAGGATCTTCACGTAGTCCCACGGCTCCTTGACCTCGGCCTGCGGCTTCACCTGGGCCAGGTACGCGTCGTGCACGACCCGGTGGTCCTCCGCGCGGATCTTGCCGTTGCGCAGGAAGAGGTCGTTGACGTCCTTGCCCTCCAGCTCCTCGACCACGGCGTCCGCGTCGTCGGTGCCGGCGGCCTGCACCGCCTCCAGGTACTGCATGGCGGCGGAGTAGTTCGCCGCGTGGGCGAACGACGGACGGGTTCCGGTCTCGGACTGGAACCGGTCGGCCCACTCCCGGTTCTGCTGGTCGAAGTTCCAGTACCAGGCGTCGGTGTAGGTGGTGCCGGCCAGCGCGGCCGGGGTGAGCGAGTGGATGTCGGTGATGAACATCAGGCCGACGGCCAGCCCGACGCCCTTGTCCCGCAGCTTGAACTCGTTGTACTGCTTGACCACGTTGACCAGCTCCGCGCCGGCCTGCATGGTGCCGAGCACCTGCGGCTTCGGGTTCAGCGTCGGCGCCTTGAGCAGGAACGACGAGTAGTCGCCGCTGGTGTTCGGGAACGGGGCGCCGTCGGAGCCGACGACCTGCCCGCCGGCCGCGGTGATGGCGGCGGTGAAGCTCTTCTCCATGTCCTGCCCGAACGCGTAGTTCGGGTAGAGGATGTACCAGTTCTTGCCGACCTGCTCGGTGGTCACCGTGCCGGTGCCGTGGGCCAGCATGTAGGTGTCGTACGCGTAGTGGAACGTGTACTTGTTGCAGCTCTTGCCGGTCAGGTCGGTGGTCGCCGCGCCGATGTTGAAGTAGAGCTTCTTCTTCTCCTTGGCCACGTCGGCGACCTTCAGGGCGGCCGAGGAGGTCGGCACGTCCAGGATGGCGTCGACACCCTTGCGGTCGACCATCTCCTGGGCCTTGCTGTTGGCCACGTCCGGCTTGTTCTGGTGGTCCGCGGTCTCCACGGTGATGTTCCTGGTCACCGCGTCGTCGCCGTGCTTGGCCTTGAAGTCGGCGATGGCCATCTCCACGGCCTTTACCGAGTTGCGCCCGGACAGCTCCGAGTAGGCGCCCGACTGGTCGTTGAGCACGCCCAGCACGATCTTGTCGCCGGTCAGCTTCTCCTCGCCGCCGGACTGCGGACCACCGCCGCCGCAGCCGGCCACCATCAGCGCCACCGCCGAGGCGGCGGCCACACCCACGCTCCTACGCATGTTCATCCCCTTCGTACCGCGCGGTCCGCGCGGGTCAGCCGTCCGGATTCAGATGCCGAGATAAGCCAGCAGCTCGCGTTCCCGCGAGCGCACCTCGGCGTTCTCCATCGCCTCCGCGATCCGTCCCTCGGCCAGCAGGTAGTGCCGGTCGGCGACGCGGGTGGCGAAGTGCAGGTTCTGTTCCACCAGCAGCACTGTCACGCCGTGCTTCTTGGCCTCCCGCAGCAGGTCACCGACCTGCTGCACGAGCAGCGGCGACAGCCCTTCGGTGGGCTCGTCGCAGAGCAGCAGCCGGGCGCCCATGCGCAGCACCCGGGCCAGCGCGAGCATCTGCTGCTCGCCGCCGGAGAGCATGGTCGCGGCCGAGTCGCGCCGCTCGTACAGGGCCGGGAATGCCTCGTACACCCGCTCCAGCGGCCACGGGTCGGGGCCGACCCGGGGCGGTAGGGTCAGATTCTCGGTGACCGTGAGCGTGGCGTACGCGCCCCGGTCGTCGGGGACCCAGCCGAGCCCGGCCCGCGCCCGCCGGTACGCGGGCAGCCGGGTGATGTCCCGGCCGTCGAGGTGGATCGCGCCGCGCTGGCCGGGGTGCAGCCCCATCACCGCGCGCAGCAGCGTCGACTTGCCGGCGCCGTTGCGCCCGACCAGGGTGACCACCTCGCCGGCGGCCACCTCCAGGCTCACCTCCCGCAGCACCTGGGCCTCGCCGTACCAGGCGGAGAGGTTCTCAATGCGCAGCATCCGCGGCTCCCAGGTAGGCGGTGATGACCCGCTCGTCGGCGCGGACCTGCTCGTACGGCCCCTCGACCAGCACCTTGCCGGCCTGCAGGACGGTGACCGTGTCGGCGAGCCGGCCCACCACGCTCATGTTGTGCTCCACCATGACCACGGTCCGTCCGGTGCGGACAGCGGCGATCAGGTCGACGGTGCGGTCGACGTCCTCCAGGCCCATTCCGGCCGTCGGCTCGTCCAGCAGCAGCACCTTCGGGTCGAGGGCGAGCGCGATGGCCAGCTCCAGGGCCCGCTTGCGCCCGTACGCGAGTGCCTCGGCCGGCGCCTCGGCGAGGTCGGCCAGGCCGACCATGGCCAGCAGCTCGCCGGCCCGGTCCCGGTAGCGGCGCATCAGCTTCGCCGACCGCCAGAACCGCCAGCCCAGCCCGCTACCCGACTGGAGGGCCAGCTCGACGTGCTCCCGCGCACCGAGCTGCGGGAAGAGGCTGGTGATCTGGAACGACCGGGCCACCCCGAGCCGGGCCACCCGCTCCGGTGGCAGCCCGGTCACGTCGCGGCCGTCCAGCTCGATCCGCCCTTCGCTGGGCGGCAGGAAGCCGGTGAGCAGGTTGAACAGTGTGGTCTTGCCGGCGCCGTTCGGGCCGACGAGGGCATGCACGGTCTCCGGCGCCACGTCGAGGTCGACGCGATCGACGGCCCGGAAGCCCCGGAAGTCCCGGGTCAGCCCTCGGGCCGACAGGATCGCTTGCCCGGCCATCGCCTCACCCTTCGCAGGTCCGTACGCGACGGCCAGGTCGGTGACCGGGGTCACAGGGGCGTCGCGTGCAGGAAACCTACGAGGAGTCGAAGTGGTCGAGCCATGTCGGCCCACCACACATTCACCCCGGTCGGTACGGACCCAGCCTCCATAGATGTCGGTCACCCCCGACCGGTTCAGTCCGATCGGTGGCCGTCGACATGTGGCGCGGCACCGTCACCGGCCGGCGGCGCACTCCGGCAGGTCGGGTCCGTCCGCGTGGGAGAAGACCGACGTCCTCGACGCCGGGCGGCGGCTGTCCGGCGCCGCCGCCCCGATCGAGGGGGACGTCAGTCCGGGAACGTGACCACCCAGCGGGCGCCCTCGCCCCGGGCCAGCCGTTCCAGCGCCGCGGGCGCCTCGGTCAGCGGCACCGTGCCGCTCACCAGCGGACCCAGATCCAGGTCACCGGCGGCGAGCGCGCCGGCCAGCTCCGGCACCTCCCGGTCCGGGTCGGTCGAGCCGTACACCGAGGAGCGCAGCGTGCGCGCGGAGTGGAAGATGTCCAGCGCGGAGAGGCTGAGCATGTCGTCGCGGGCGCCCATGCCGACCACGGTGACCGCTCCCCCGCGCCGCGTCGCCCGCCAGGCGGCGCGGATGGTGGCGGACCGGCCGACGCACTCGAACGCGTGGTCCACGCCGCGCCCGTCGGTGCGGGCCCGGATCTCCTTGCCCAGCCGGTCGTCGGAGCGCAGGAAGTCGGTGGCCCCGGCGGCGAGTGCCAGGTTCCGCTTGGCCTCCACCACGTCCACCGCGAGGATCGGCGACGCGCCGGCCCGCCGCGCGGCGGTCAGCACGGCCAGGCCCACCCCGCCGAGCCCGATCACCGCGACCGACTCGCCGGGCGCGACCCGCGCGGTGTTGCGGACCGCGCCGACGCCGGTGAGCACCGCGCAGCCCAGCACCGCGGCCTGCTCCGGCGGCAGTCCGGCGGGCACCGGTACGGCGGCGCGCTGCGGCACCACCACCTCCTCGGCGAGCGCGCCGAGCCCGAGTGTGACCTCCAGCGGCTCACCGGCGGCCGTCTCGCCCCGCGGCGTGGACGGGTTGGGGTTCGCGGCGCAGAGCCACGGCTCGCCGTGCCGGCAGTGCCAGCAGTCCCGGCAGGCGGGCGCCCAGTTCAGCACCACAGGTGTGCCGACGGCGATCGTGGTGCCGGGCCCGGCCTCGGCCACCACGCCGGTCGCCTCGTGCCCGAGCACCAGCGGGTACGCGGGCGCCAGCGTGCCGTCCACCATGGCCAGGTCGGAGTGGCAGATGCCGGCGGCGCGGATGCGTACCCGCAGCTCACCCGGGCCGGGCGCGGGCAGGCGTACGTCCTCGACCGCCGGGGTGGCGCCCCGTCCGCGTACCACGAGCGCCTTCACCGCTGGATCGCCTTCAGCTCGGTGAACTCCTCCACGCCGTACGCGCCGAGTTCCCGGCCGAGGCCGGACTGCTTGTAGCCGCCGAACGGGGCGAGCGGGTTGAACGCGCCGCCGTTGACGTCCACCTGGCCGGTACGCATCCGCCGGGCCACTGCCAGCGCCGCGTCGGAGTCGGCGGACCAGACCGCGCCGGCCAGCCCGTACCGGGAGTTGTTGGCGATGGCGACCGCCTCGTCGGTGTCGGCGAACGGGATCACCGCGAGCACCGGGCCGAACACCTCCTCCTGGGCGAGCGCGCTGTCCGGGTGCACGTCGGCGAAGACGGTGGGCGCGACGAAGTGCCCCCGCTGCGGCAGTGGCGCGTCCGGGCCACCGGCGACGAGCCGGGCGCCGTCGGCGAGCGCCCGGTGGACGTGGTCGCGTACCCGCTGGGCCTGCGCGGCGGAGGCCAGCGGGCCGAGCCGGGTGGCCGGGTCGAAGGGGTCGCCGAGCCGGTAGCCGGCCACCGCCGCCGCGACCAGGTCCAGCGCCTCGGCGTAGCGGTCGCGGTGCACGAGCATCCGGGTCCAGGCGGTGCAGGTCTGCCCGGAGTTGAGCAGCGCGTTGCCGACGCCGACCTTGACCGCGGTGGGCAGGTCGGCGTCGGCCAGGATGACGTTCGCCGACTTGCCGCCGAGTTCCAGCGACACCCGGGCGATCCGCTCGGCGGCCAGGTGGGCGATGCGGCGGCCGGTGGCGGTGGAGCCGGTGAACGAGACCAGGTCGACGCCGGGGTGCGCGGCGAGCGCCTCGCCGACCACCGGGCCGGTGCCGGGCACCAGGTTCACCACGCCGGGTGGCAGGCCGGCGTCGGTGATCGCGTCGAACAGCAGGTACGCGGTCAGCGGCGTCAGCTCGCTGGGCTTGAGCACCACTGTGCACCCGGCGGCGAGCGCGGGCGCCACCTTGGCGACCACCTGGTGCAGCGGGTAGTTCCACGGGGTGATCGCGCCGACCACACCGACCGGCTCCCGGACGACGAGGGAGTTGCCGACCGTGTGCTCGGCGGCCGGGCGGGCGGCCAGGTCGACCATGCTCCGCAGCACCGTCAGCGGCAGGCCGGTCTGGACGCGGGTGGCGAGCTTGAGCGGGGTGCCCAGTTCGGTCGCCACGGTGCGGGCGATCTCGTCGGCGCGGGCGGCGAGCGCGGTGTGCAGCCGGTCCAGGTGCGCGGCCCGCTCGGCAGGGGTGGTGGCGGCCCAGCCGGGGAACGCGGCGCGGGCGGCGGCGACCGCGCGGTCCACGTCGGCCGGTGTGCCGGCGGGCACCTCGCCGACGATGCTCGCGGTGGCCGGGTTCTCCACCGGGATGGTGTCGCCCGAGGTCGGGTCGGCCCAGTCACCGGCGACGTGCAGGTGGCGGCGCGTCAGCAGGGCGGGCGGGGCGGCGGCGAGATCCATGGCGTCCTTCGGGGGCGGCGGAAACTAGCGGTGGGAGTTTCGACGCTACTCCGGACCGCCGACCCGTTCCAGCGGGGCGACGGTGGCGGCGTACTCGGCGGCGAGCCCGTGCAGCAGCGCGTCCAGGCCGAGCGCGAACGCGCCCTCGTCCACGCTGCGCTGGTGCCCGGCGAGCCGGTGTGCCTGGTTGAGGTGCGGGTGCGCGGCGTAGAGCGAGGGGTCCTCGACGAAGCCGCGGGCGAACGAGCCGAGCGCGGACCCGGCCACGAAGTAACGCATCGCGGCGCCGATGTGGGTGGCCCGCGCGGGCGGCCAGCCGGCCCGGACCAGCGCGCCGTAGACCGCGTCGGCCATGGCGAGCGCGGCCGGACGGCGGCCCGGCCCCTGCGCCAGGTACGGCACGATGTTCGGGTGCGCGGCCAGCGCGGCCCGGTACGAGCGTGCCCAGCGGCGAAGCGCGTCGAGCCACTCGTACTCGTCGAAGACGCTGATGTCGACTGTCGCCGCGACGCCGTCGGCCACCGCGTCGAGGATCTCCTCCTTGGTGGCGAAGTGGTTGTAGAGCGACGGGCCGCGGACACCGAGCGCGGCGGCGAGCCGCCGGGTCGAGAGCGCGTCCAGCCCGTCGGCGTCGATCAGCGCCAGCGCGGTCTCGACGATCCGGTCGCGGGTGAGCAGGGCCTGTCGGGGTCGGGGCACCTGGTCATCATCCTCCCTTCGACATCGGGTCTGGACGCGGTAAAACTTACAGCGCTAGCTTAGAGCCAGTCGACCTGAGGGGGCACCGTGGACTTCGCACTGTCCGACGAGGAACGCGCGATCCGGGACACCGTCCGCACGTTCGTCACCCGCGAGGTGATGCCGCTGGAGGCGGAGGTGCTGCGCCGCGAGCGCGCCCACCAGCCCGGCCTGGACCGCTCCGAGCTGCGCGAACTCCAGCTCAAGGCGAAGAAGTTCGGCTTCTGGGGGCTGGCCACGCCGGAGGAGTACGGCGGGATGGCCCTGCCGGCGGTCATGCAGTCGCTGATCTGGACCGAACTGGGCCGCAGCTTCGTGCCGTTCCGCTTCGGCGGCGAGGCCGACAACATCCTGTTCCACGCCACCGAGGAGCAGAAGCGCGAGTTCCTGATCCCCACCATCGAGGGCGAGCGGATCTCCTGCTTCGCCATCACCGAGCCCGGCGCGGGCTCCGACGCGGCGAACATCAAGCTGCGGGCCCGCCGCGACGGCGACGACTGGATCCTCGACGGCGAGAAGACGTTCATCACCAACGGCAACGACGCCGACTTCGCCATCGTGGTCGCGGTGACCGACCCGGAGAAGGGCGCCCGACGCGGCGGCGCGACAGCGTTCCTGGTGGACCGCGCGATGGGCTGGCGGTCCGAGTTCATCCAGACCATGGGCGAGGGCGGCCCCGCCTCACTGATCTTCGACGGCGTACGGGTGCCGCACCGCAACATCCTCGGCGAGATCGGGCAGGGTTTCACGCTCGGCATGGAGTGGATCGGCAAGGGCCGCTACACCATCCCGTCGCACGCCGTCGGCATCGCCGAGCGTGCCCTGCAGATGGCGATCGACCACGCCAACACGCGCGAGACGTTCGGCGCGCCGATCGCCACCAACCAGGCCATCCAGTGGATGATCGCCGACTCGGAGACCGAGCTGGAGGCGGCCCGCTGGCTGATCCTGCGCTCGGCCTGGACCGTCGACCAGGGCCTCGACCCCCGGCACGCCTCCTCGATGGGCAAGCTCTACGGCGCCGGCATGGTCAACCGGGTGGTCGACCGGGTGCTCCAGATCCACGGCGGCATGGGCTACACCCGGGAGCTGCCGATCGAACGCTGGTACCGGCAGGTCCGGCTGTACCGGATCTTCGAGGGCACCGACGAGATGCAGCGGCTGATCATCTCCCGGGATCTGCTGCGCGGCTACACGAAGATCGGCGGGCACCTGGCCTGAGCGGTCAGCCGGTCAGCGCCTCGACCGCCCGGTCCACGTCCTCCTCGGTCGTGTAGAGGTGGAACGAGGCGCGGACCCGGCCCGCCCGGACCGCCGCGCGCACCCCGGCGCGGGCCAGCCGTTCCTGCGCGTCCGGCACGTCCACGCTGACGATCGCGCTGTCACCCGGCGGCCGACCCAGCCCGGTCAGGAACCGGTTGGCCAGCCCCACGTCGTACGCGCGCACCGCCTCCGGGTCGAGGTCGGCGAGAAGCTCCAGCGCCGGCGCCGCACCGACGTAGCACAGCCAGGACGGGGAGATGTCGAACCGCCGGGCGTCCTCGGCCAGGCGCAGCGGCGTCCCGTAGTAGGAGGCGTGCGGGTCCTGGCCGGCGTACCACCCGGCCGCATCCGGACGGATCCGCTCGCGCAGTTCCGGCGCCAGGTAGGCGAACGCCGAGCCGCGCGGCGCCATCAGCCACTTGTACGCCCCCACCACCACCGCGTCCGCGCGGTCCGCGGCGAACGGCAGCCACCCGCACGCCTGCGTGGCGTCGACCACCACGACGGCGCCGTGCGCCCGGGCCGCCGCGACGATCTCGTCGTACGGGGTCACGGTGCCGTCGGCGGACTGCACCACGCTGAACGCCACCAGGTCGGTGCCGGCGTCGATCGCGTCGACCAGGCCGTCCAGCGGCACGGTGCGGACCCGCACGCCCCGCTCCCGCTGCACCAGCCAGGGGAACAGGATCGAGGTGAACTCGCTCTCGGGCACCACCACCGTCGCGCCCTCCGGCAGGCTCGCCGCGATCGGCGCGACCAGTTGCGACACGGCGGAACCGATGCTCACGTCGGCGACGTCCACACCGGTCAGCCGGGCGAACGCGGCCCGGGACCGGTCCACCGACTCGTCCCACACCTCGAACGACACCCGCCCGGTCCGCCAGTCGGCGAGCACCTGCTGCACGGCGTCCCACACCGGCTCGGGCGGCAGCCCGTAGGTGGCGGTGTTCAACCAGCCCGGTTCCGGCTGCCACAACTTCTGCGCCTGCTCCAGCTCCATGCCACCGACGCTAATCACCCCCGCCCCACCCCGACACCGCCAATCCCACCCCCGTGGCCCACCCCCGCTCTCGCTCCCCCGCCCTCGGCGATCGTGCACTTTCAGCCCCGGCAAATCGTGCAAAACCCCAAACCGCAGGGCCGAAACTGCAAGATCGCGCGGCGGGCGCGCCAGCTCCGTCGATCATGAAGTTAGCGGTGACCGCGGTCCGATTTGTCGCCGCCAACTTCATGATCGACGCGGGGAGAGCGCGGGGGGTCAGGGTGGTGGGGGGAGGTCGGGCAGTGCGGCGGCCATCTCCGCTCGGACTCGGGGCAGGGGCCAGGTAGCCAGGTCGCGCAGGGTGTGGTGGCGGCGGAGGTGCCGGACCGCGGTCAGGCCGACGAGGTAGCCGCAACGCTTCGGCAGGCCGCCGGCCAGCGGCGAGTCCCGCATCAGGAAGTACGGGGCGTGGTGCGCCGCGTCGGTGGCGTCGACGTCGGCGCGGACCCGCCGCAGGATCTCCGGCCATCGGCGGCGGCACTCGTCGAGCCACCGCCGGTGGCCGGGACGGCCGAACCACAGGTACTCCTCGTCCGGCCGGCCGGGGTCCAGCTCCGCCGTGACCTGGGTGGCGAGTCCTTCGGTGAACAGCGCGTTCGCCACCCCGTACTCGGGCCAGTCCCGGATCGCGGCGCCGCGGTCGTGCACCACGTGCGCGGCCTCGTGCCGCACCAGCATCTCGACGTCCTCCGGCGGCCCGAGCTGTTCCACGGCGAGGAAGAGCGCGTACCCGCCGTTCAGCTCGCCGGCCCAGCCGTTGGCCTGGTTCAGCCCGACCAGCACCACGCACTCGACCGGCCCGCCGTCGCCGGACCAGCCGAGCGCGTCCGCCACCGCCGCGACGCCGCCGGGCAGCAGCGCGCGTACCGTCTCGGCTCGCGCGGCCAGGTCGGCGGCGCGGTCGCGGAGCCCGTCCAGGGCGGCGGCCACGCCCGCGGCGTCGGACCAGTCGCCGTCGCGGCGCAGCGCCCGGACCACGTCCGGATGCCCGGCCAGATACCGGGAGGACCACGACGGCGCGATCCACTCGGCGCCGGCCAGGAACTCGGGCACCAGGTCACGGAGGCGCAGCAGGTCGGTGGGCGGCATCCGCCCGATGCTGCCCGGCCGTGGCCCGCCGGGCAACACCGCGACGGTACGGGGACAGCTCGCGCCCGCCGGGCACGCCGCCTCTCTGAAGGAAGTCTTCAGCATCCCGAAGACCCGCACCACCATCATCGGGCACAACCAGGTGCCGGGCGCCACGCACACCGACCCGGGGTCGAACTGGAACTGGACCTACTACATGCAGCTCGTCACCGGCGGCACCACGCCCCCGCCGACCGCCTGGTCGACCATCGTGGACAACACCACCGCCGGCCGGTTCACCGCGAGCGCCAACTGGGGCACCTCGACGTACTCGGCGCAGCGCTACGGCGCCGACTACCGGTACGCCAACCCCGTCGCGGCCAGCGACACCGCCTGGTACAAGGTGAACATCCCGGCGACCGCTACCTACCGGGTGGAGGTCTGGTATCCGGCCGTCGCCGGCTACAACACCAGCACGCCGTACATCGTGGCGACCACCAGCGGCAACCAGACGGTAGCGGTGAACCAGACGGCGAGCGGCGGCGCGTGGCGTTCACTGGGCACCTTCACCCTGGCCGCCGGGGACGCCAACAAGGTGGGTGTCAGCAGATGGTCCGGCAGCACCGGGTACGTGATCGCCGACGCCATCCGCGTCACCCGCGTCTAGCTCTCCGCGTCGGCGCGCCCGGTCCGGTCAGCTCACGTTGGCCGGGCCGAGCACGCTCTTCAGGTCACCCATCAACGCGGTGGTCGGCGCGACCCGGAACGGGCCGAGGCGCAGCGTGGTGACCTTGCCGCCGTTGAGCAGCTTGACGTGCACCTCGGTGTCGCCGGGGTGCAGCACGAGCGTCTCCTTGAGCCGTTCCACGAGCGGCGGCGTGCACCGGTGCACCGGGATGGTCAGCGTGACCGGCTTGTTCGCCGGGTTGCTGGTGACGTCCGGCATGGACATGTCCATCGCCATGATGCGCGGGGTGTCGTCGCGCCGGTCCACCCGGCCCTTCACCACCACGATGGCGTCCTCGGCGATGTACTGCCCGATCACCTCGTACGTGTTCGGGAAGAACAGCGTCTCCACGCCGCCGGCGAGGTCTTCGAGGGTGGCCGACGCCCAGGCCCGGCCCTGCTTGGTGACCCGGCGCTGCACGCCGGAGAGGATGCCGGCCAGGGTGACCACCGCGCCGTCGGGCACCGTGCCCTCCTCGGACAGCGCGGCGATCGTGGTGTCGGCGGCGGCACCGAGCACGTGTTCCAGGCCGAACAGCGGGTGGTCGGAGACGTACAGGCCGAGCATCTCGCGCTCGAAGGCGAGCTTGTCGCGCTTGTCCCACTCCCCCTCGCCGATGACCGGCATGACTGTGGTGGTGCCGCCGGTCTCCGCCTCGCCGAAGCCGGCACCGAACAGGTCGTACTGGCCGACCGCCTCCTTGCGCTTGACGTCGGCGTACGCGTCGATGGCGTCGGCGTGCACGGCGAGCAGGCCCTTGCGCGGGTGGCCGAGCGCGTCGAACGCCCCGGCCTTGATCAGCGATTCGATGGTCTTCTTGTTGCAGACCACGGCGTCGACCTTGGACAGGAAGTCGTAGAAGTCGGCGTAGTCGCCCTTCTCCTCGCGGCACCGCATGATCGAGGCGACCACGTTCGCGCCGACGTTGCGTACCGCGCCGAGACCGAAGCGGATCTCCTTGCCGACCGGCGTGAACGGCCCGGCCGAGGTGTTGACGTCCGGCGGGAGCACCTGGATGCGCATCCGGCGGCACTCGGACAGGTACATGGCCATCTTGTCCTTGTCGTCACCGACCGAGGTGAGCAAGGCGGCCATGTACTCGGCCGGGTAGTGCGCCTTGAGGTATGCGGTCCAGTAGGAGACCAGGCCGTACGCGGCGGAGTGGGCCTTGTTGAACGCGTAGCCGGCGAACGGCACCAGCACGTCCCACACGGCCTGGATGGCCTCGTCGGAGTAGCCGCGCTCGCGGCAGCCGTCCCGGAACGGGATGAACTCCTTGTCGAGGATCTCCTTCTTCTTCTTGCCCATCGCCCGGCGCAGCAGGTCCGCCTGGCCGAGCGTGTAGCCGGCGAGGATCTGCGCGGCGCGCTGCACCTGCTCCTGGTAGACGATCAGGCCGTACGTGGGCGCGAGGATCTCGCGCAGCGGCTCCTCCAGCTCCGGGTGGATCGGGGTGATCTCCTGGAGGCCGTTCTTGCGCAGCGCGTAGTTGGTGTGCGAGTCCACGCCCATCGGGCCGGGCCGGTAGAGCGCCAGGACGGCGGAGATGTCCTCGAAGTTGTCCGGCTTCATCAACCGCAGCAGCGAGCGCATCGGCCCGCCGTCGAGCTGGAACACGCCGAGCGTGTCACCGCGGGCCAGCAACTCGTACGCCGGTTTGTCATCAAGCGGCAGGCCGAGCAGGTCCAGCTCCCGGCCGTGGTTGAGCTGGATGTTCTTCACCGCGTCGTCGATGATCGTCAGGTTGCGCAGGCCGAGGAAGTCCATCTTCAGCAGCCCGAGCGACTCGCAGGTCGGGTAGTCGAACTGCGTGATGATGACGCCGTCGGAGTCGCGCCGCATCAGCGGGATGTGCTCGATGATCGGCTCGGCGGACATGATGACGCCGGCGGCGTGCACACCGGTCTGCCGGATCAGGCCCTCGATGCCCTTGGCGGTCTCGATGACCTTCTTGACGTCCGGGTCGGACTCGTAGAGGCCGCGGATCTCGCCCGCCTCGGCGTAGCGGGGGTGCTTCGGGTCGAAGATGCCGGACAGCGGGATGTCCTTGCCCATCACCGCCGGGGGCATGGCCTTGGTGATCCGGTCGCCGACCGCGTACGGGTAGCCGAGCACGCGGGCCGAGTCCTTGATCGCGGCCTTCGCCTTGATCGTGCCGAACGTGGCGATCTGCGCGACCTTGTCCTCGCCCCACTTGTCGGTCACGTACTTGATGACCTCACCGCGCCGGCGCTCGTCGAAGTCGATGTCGACATCGGGCATGGAGACGCGCTCGGGGTTGAGGAACCGCTCGAAGATCAGGCCGTGCGGGATCGGGTCGAGGTCGGTGATGCCCAGCGCGTACGCGACGAGCGAGCCGGCCGCCGAGCCACGCCCCGGGCCGACCGCGATGCCCTGGCTCTTGGCCCACTGGATGAAGTCGGCGACCACGAGGAAGTACGACGGGAAGCCCATCTGGATGATGACGCCCAGCTCGTACTCGGCCTGGACGACGTGGCCCTCGGGGATGCCGTTCGGGAAGCGGCGCTTCAGCCCGGCGAAGGTCTCCTTGCGGAACCAGGACTCCTCGGTCTCGCCCTCGGGGATCGGGAACCGCGGCATCAGGTTGTGGAACGTGAACATGCCGGCCGGGTCGACCTTCTCGGCCACCAGCAGCGTGTTGCGGCAGCCCTGCTGCCACAGCTCGGAGGAGTCGACGGCGCGCATCTGGTCGGCGGACTTGACGAAGTAGCCGCCGCCCTCGAACCGGAACCGGTTCGGGTCGGCCACGTTGCTGCCGGTCTGGACGCAGAGCAGCACGTCGTGCGCCTCGGCCTGCGCCTCGTGGGTGTAGTGCGAGTCGTTCGTGACCACCGGCGGGATGTCGAGCTTGCGGGCGATCTCGGTGAGCCCGTCGCGGACCCGGCGCTCGATGTCGAGGCCGTGGTCCATGATCTCCAGGAAGTAGTTGTCCTTGCCGAAGATGTCCTGGTACGCGGCGGCGACCTTGAGCGCCTCGTCGAACTGGCCCAGCCGCAGCCGGGTCTGCACCGCGCCGGACGGGCAGCCGGTGGTGGCCATGATGCCCTGGGCGTGCTCGGCGATCAGCTCCATGTCCATCCGGGGCCACTTGACGTAGTGGCCCTCCATGGAGGCGCGGGAGTTGAGCTTGAACAGGTTGTGCAGGCCGTCGCGGTTGGCCGCCCACATGGTCATGTGGGTGATCGCGCCGTTGCCGGAGACGTCGTCGCTCTTCTGCTCGGGGCGCCCCCACTTGACCCGGGCCTTGTGGAAGCGCGACTCCGGTGCGACGTACGCCTCGACGCCGAGGATGGGCTTCACCCCGGCGTCCATGGCCTGCTTGTAGAAGTCGTTCGCGCCGTGCATGTTGCCGTGGTCGGTGATCGCCACCGCCGGCATGCCGAGCCGCGCCGCCTCGGCGAAGAGGTCCTTGAGCCGGGCCGCCCCGTCGAGCATCGAGTACTCGGTGTGTACGTGCAGATGCGCGAACGAATCGCCCATGCGTGGCGCCCCCCGGGTTGTGGATCAAGCTGCGTCGGAGTCGACCGACCCACCCTACCGAGGTGCTCGTGCGGGCTCCACCGTCCACACCGAGGGTGGTCCGGGTCTCTCCCACCAGCCGGTGTGCGGCACGCGATGTTCTTCGCCATTGCAATAGTGTGTGGCACACACTATCGTGTTGGACATGGTCAGCGACGAGGTCCTCCGGACCCACCTCCAGGAGCTACGGCGCGGCACGGTCGTGGTGGCCAGCCTGGTCGCCCTGCGCCGCCCCGACTACGGATACGCCCTGCTGCAACGGCTGGCCGCGCACGGCTTCGCGGTCGACGCCAACACGCTCTACCCGCTGCTGCGCCGGCTCGAGGACCAGGGCCTGCTGACCAGCGAGTGGAACACCGAGGAGAGCCGGCCGCGCAAGTTCTACCGGACCAGCGACGACGGCGAGGCCGTCCTGAACCGCCTGCTCGACGACATGACCGCGGTGCGGACGTCCGTCACCGACCTGATCGAAGGAGCGGAACGATGAGTTCCCTGACCGACCGTTACGTCGCCGCCACCCTGCGGGCCGTGCCCGCGCAACGCCGCCTCGAACTCGCCGAGGAACTGCGCGGCTCCATCGCCGACATGATCGACGACCGCACCTCGGGCGGGCAGGACCACGCCTCCGCCGAGCGCGAGGTGCTCACCGAGCTGGGCCACCCGGAGAAGCTCGCGGCCCGCTACAGCGACCGCACCCTGCAACTCATCGGCCCGCGCTACTACCTGCTCTGGTGGCGGCTGCTGCGGCAGCTGCTCACGTACATCCCGGCCATCGTCGGTGTGCTCGCCGGCCTCGTCAAGGCGCTGTTCGACGACGAGCCGGGCGCGGCCGTCGGCGCGGCGGTCGTGGCCGCGATGCAGACCGCGGTACAGATCGCGTTCTGGGTCACGCTGGTGTTCGCCGTGCTGGAACGCACCCGGACCCCGCTCGGCCTGCCCGAGTGGACCGTCGACCAGCTCCCCGATGAGAGCCGGGAGCGGCAGATCAGCCAATCCGACAGCATCGCCTCGGTGGTGTTCCTGCTCGCCACCGTCGGTGCTCTGATCGGCCAGCACTTCCAGCGCTGGACCACCGACGACGGCTCCCGGATGCCGGTGCTCGACCCGGCGCTCTGGAGCTTCTGGCTGCCGGCCCTGATCGTGGTGGTGCTGGCCACCGTCGGCCTGGAGATCGCCAAGTACCGCTCCGGCCGGTGGACCTGGCCGCTGGTGGCGATGAACGCGGTGCTCAACGCCGCGTTCACGGCGCCGGTGCTCTGGCTGCTGTTCACCGACCGGCTGCTCAACCCGGAGCTGGTCGAGCGGTTCGCCTGGCTGCGCGAGGGCGGCATCGACCAGGTCACCCGGGTGACCGCCGTGGTGGTCGTGCTGGTCGCGGTCTGGGACCTGATCGACAGCGCGGTCAAGGCCCGCCGCGCCGCCTGAGCCCCGAAAGGCCCGGCACGCCCCGTCGAGGGCGTGCCGGGCCTTTCGGGTACGCGGGCAGTCAGGCCGCCGCGCGCCACTCCCGGGCCAGCAGCGCGTACACCACCTCGTCGGTCCACTCCCCCTTGACGAACTCGTTCTCCCGCAGGTGCGCCTCCCGGCGCATGCCCAGCCGTTCCAGCACCCGCCCCGACGCGGTGTTGCGCGCGTCCAGCCGGCCCACGATCCGGTGCAGCCCGAGCCCGTCGAAGCCGATCCGCAGCAGCTCCCGGGCCGCCTCGGTGACGTACCCGCGACCGGTGTGCGCGGGGTGCGCCACGTACCCGATCTCGCCCTGCCGGTGCTCCCCGCTGGTCCAGCTCAGCAGCACGTCGCCGACGAACTCCCCGGTGTCCGCCAGCGTCACCGCCAGGTTGAGCACGTCGCCGGGGGCGCGCAGCGCGGTCCGCCGGACCATCCGGTCGATCGCGGCCCGGGCGGCGGCGTCGTCGTACGGCTGGTGGTAGAGGTAGCGGGTCACCTCCGGGCGGCCCCGGTAGTCCCGGACCACGGCGAGGTCGCCGGCGGAGAAGGCGCGCAGCAGCAGGCGCTCGGTGCGCAACGGCAGATCGGGCACGAACACCCCGGCAGGCTATGCCGCCACTGTCGTCCGGCCCACCCGTTTACGCCCCGGGCACCGCATCGGCGGCAGCGGTGGCATGGTCGTACGGTGAGCACCGCACCCACCACCGCCTGGCGCCGGCCGGCCCCCACGGCCGCGCAGTTGCGCGCCGACCTCTGGATCGGGCTCGCGGTCAGCGTGCTGGCCCTGTTCGAGCTGACGCTGGCGTACAGCACCGGGGCCTTCCTGCTCGGGCCGCCGCCGAGCGTCGCCGAGCAGGTCGGGTGGACGGTCGCGGTGACCGCCCCGCTGGCCGTACGGCGGCGCTGGCCCGCCGCCGTCGCCGTGGTGATCTCCATCGCCTTCGTCGCGGGGCAGGCGCGGGCGGTCCCGCTCGCCCAGCTCCCGTCGGGTGCGCTGTTCGCCGCCCTCTTCACGCTCGGCGCGTGGGGCGCCGACCGGCGGCTGGCCGGGCGGCTGCGGGCCGGCATCATCGTGGCGATGTTCGGCTGGCTCGCGCTGTCCCTCGCGCTGCGGGCCGACCAGATCTCGGCGGCCTCCTTCGCCGACGCCGCCGGCCCGGTGCCGCCGGTGCTCGCCGCCATCGTGAACGGCGTCTTCTACAACGTGCTGTTCTTCGGGTTCGCCTACTACTCCGGCCAGACCTCCTGGGTGGCCGCGCGCCGCCGGCACGAGCTGCGGGAACAGGCCGAGCAACTGCGCCGCTCCCAGGTCGAGGCGCGCGAGCGCGCGGTGATGGGCGAGCGGGTCCGCATCGCCCGCGAACTGCACGACGTGGTCGCCCACCACGTGTCGGTGATGGGCGTGCAGGCCGCCGCGTGCCGGCGCGTGTTCGACCGCGACCGGGACAAGGCGCGTACCGCGCTGGCCGCGATCGAGGAGACCGCCCGCACCTCGGTCGACGAGCTGCGCCGGATGCTCGGCGTGCTGCGCGACCCGGACGCCGCTGCCGGCGCGGCCGCCGCGCCGGAGGACATCGCCGGCATCGACGACGTCCGTACGCTCGTCGACCGGGCCCGGGAGACCGGCCTGCGGGCCGACCTCGGGGTGTACGGGGAACCGGTGCCGCTGCCGCGCTCGGTGTCGCAGGCGGCGTACCGGATCGTGCAGGAGGCGGTGACGAACGTGGTCAAGCACGCCCACGCCACCACGCTGGACGTGCGGATCCGCTATCTGGCGAGGGACCTGGAGATCGACGTGAGCGACGACGGACACGGCGCCGTACCGGCTGCCGGGGCCGGGCTCGGCCTGATCGGCATGCGGGAGCGGGTCGCCGCGCACGGTGGTGAGGTGGAGGCCGGGCCGCGCCCCGGCGGCGGGTTCCGGGTCCGGGCGCGCATGCCGCTGCCGGTCGAGGCCACCGGGCGGGCGGCGTGACCGCCCCGGTACGGGTGCTGCTCGTCGACGACCAGCACCTGGTCCGGACCGGGTTCCGGGTCATCCTGGAGGTCGAGGACGACATCGAGGTGGTCGGCGAGGCCGCCGACGGGCAGCGCGCCGTGTCGATGGCGGCCGCGCTGCGGCCGGACGTGGTGCTGATGGACGTGGAGATGCCGGTGCTGGACGGGCTGGAGGCCACCCGCCGGATCACCGCCGACGCGACGCCGGGCGGCCCGGCGGTGCTGATCCTCACCACGTTCGACCACGACGACTACCTGTTCGCCGCGCTGCGCGCCGGGGCGAGCGGCTTCCTGCTCAAGAACGGCACCCCGGAGGACCTGATCGAGGCGGTGCGGGTGGTGGCGCGCGGAGAGGGACTGATCGCGCCGGCGCTCACCCGGCGGGTGATCTCCACGTTCGCCCGGCCCGGCGCGGTACCGCCGGACCCGCGGCACGACGCGGCGACCGCGGACCTGACGCCGCGCGAGCGGGAGGTGCTGGAACTGGTGGCGCGCGGGGCCAGCAACGCCGAGATAGCGGACGTGCTGCACGTCGGCGAGGCGACGGTGAAGACCCACGTCAGCCGCGTGCTGGCCAAGCTCGGGCTGCGCGACCGGGTCCAGGCGGTGGTGTTCGCGTACGAGCACGGGGTGGTCCGGCCCGGCGGATGAGGCCGTCCGCCGCGCGACGGACCCGATGATCGCTCCGTGGTGGGACGACGGAAACGACGGCCGGCCGTAGCGTCGGGATCATGACCAGCGTGCTCCGCCTCGACGGCGTCGACCGCAGCTTCGGCGGCCGTCAGGTGCTCAAAGACGTCTCCTTCGACGTGACCGCCGGGCGCATGACCGGATTCGTCGGCGGCAACGGCGCCGGCAAGACCACCACCATGCGGATCGTCCTCGGCGTGCTCGCCCCGGACGCCGGGCAGGTGACGTGGCGGGGGCTACCGCTCACCCGCGAGGCCCGGGCCCGGTTCGGCTACATGCCCGAGGAACGCGGCCTCTACCCGAAGATGACGCCCCGCGAGCAGGTGGTCCACCTCGGCCGGCTGTACGGGCTGGACGCCGCCGGGGCGCGCCGGCGTACTGACGCGCTGCTGGAGCGGGTCGGTCTCGGCGAGCGGGCCGACGACCTGCTGGAGACGCTGTCGCTCGGTAACCAGCAGCGCGCGCAGATCGCCGCCGCGCTGGTGCACGACCCGGAGGTGCTGATCCTGGACGAGCCGTTCTCCGGGCTCGACCCGCTCGCCGTCGACATGGTGGTCGCCGTGCTGCGGGAACGTGCCGCCGCCGGAGCGCCGGTGCTGTTCTCCAGCCACCAGCTCGACGTGGTCGAGCGGCTCTGCGACGACCTGGTGCTCATCGCGGGCGGCACGATCCGGGCCGCCGGGGCCCGCGAGGAGCTGCGCGCCGCGTACACGTTGCCCCGGTTCTCGCTCGTGGTGGACGGCGACGCCGGCTGGCTGCGCGACCAGCCCGGCGTGCGGCTGGTCGACCTCGACGGCGCGCGCGCCGTGTTCGAGGTGGATCCGCCCGCCGACGCCCAGTCGGTGCTGCGCGCGGCGCTGGACCGCGGCCCGGTGCGCGCGTTCGGCCCGGTCACCCCGTCCCTCGCCGAGATCTTCCGAGAGGTCAACCAGTGAACACGTTCCAGGCCACCCGGCTGGTCGCGGCCCGCGAGATCAAGGTCAAGGTCCGCGACAAGACGTTCCTCTACAGCACGCTGGTCTTCCTGCTGCTCGCCGTCGTCGCCACCGTCGTGCCGGCGTTGATGAGCAGCGGTCCGTCCACGGTGGCGGTGACCGCGGCCGGCGCCGAACCGCTGCGCGCGGCCGGGCTGGACGTCATGCTCGTCGCCGACGACGGCGCCGCCGAGCAGGCGGTACGCGACGGCGACGCGGACGCCGCGGTGGTGGCCGGTCCGCTGGTGGTCGCCGACGAGCGGGCCCCGGACGACGTGGTCTCCGCGCTCAGCGCGGCCCCGCAGGTGAAGCTGCTGGACCCGGACGCGGTGGACCCGCTCGTCGCGTACCTGGTGCCGTTCGCCTTCGCGTTCGTCTTCTTCTTCATGTCCCAGACGTTCGGGTTGCAGATCGCGCAGAGCGTCACCGAGGAGAAGCAGACCCGGATCGTGGAGATCCTGGTCGCCGCCGTGCCGGCCCGGGCGCTGCTGGCCGGCAAGATCCTCGCCGCGGGCGCGCTGGCGCTCGGGCAGATCACGCTGATCGCGGCAGTCGCGCTGATCGGCATGCGCCTGACCGACGGCGGTGACCTGCTGGGCCTGATCGCGCCCGCGATCGGCTGGTTCGTACCGTTCTTCCTCTGCGGCTTCCTGCTGCTGGCGGCCATGTGGGCCGCAGCCGGTGCGCTGGTGAACCGGCAGGAGGACATCGCCGGGGCGTCCACCCCGGTGCAGCTCGCGGTGATGGCGCCGTTCTTCGCGGTGATCTTCCTCAACGACAACGCCGCCGCGATGCGGATCCTGTCGTACCTGCCGATCTCCGCGCCCACAGCGATGCCGGTACGGCTGTTCACCGGCGACGCCGCGCCGTGGGAGCCGATCGTGTCGCTGGCGCTGCTGCTGCTCGCGGCGGCCGGGTTCCTGCTCGCCGGGGCGCGGATCTACGAGGGTTCGCTGCTGCGCACCAACGGGCGGACCTCGGTGCGGGCGGCGTGGCGGCAGCGGGAGCCGATCGGCTGACCGGGCGAGACGCCGAGCGCCGGCCACCCCGGGATCCGGGGGCCGGCGCTCGGCACGTCGGGCGGGTCAGCCGACAGCGGCCATGACCTCGTCGGAGACGTCGAAGTTGGCGTAGACGTTCTGCACGTCGTCGCAGTCCTCCAGCACGTCGATCAGCTTGAAGATCTTGCGCGCGCCCTCCTCGTCCAGCGGCACGTTCACGCTGGGGATGAGGGAGGACTCGGCCGACTCGTACTCGATGCCGGCGTCCTGCAGCGCGGTGCGGACCGCGACCAGGTCACCCGGCTCGGAGACCACCTCGTACGCCTCGCCGAGGTCGTTGACCTCCTCCGCGCCCGCGTCGAGCACGGCCATCATCACGTCGTCCTCGCTGGTGCCCGCCTTGGGGACGATCACCACGCCCTTGCGGGAGAACATGTACGACACCGAGCCGGCGTCGGCCAGCGAGCCGCCGTTGCGGGTCAGCGCGGTACGCACCTCGGTGGCGGCGCGGTTGCGGTTGTCGGTGAGGCACTCGATCAGCATCGCCACGCCGTTCGGGCCGTAGCCCTCGTACATGATCGTCTGCCAGTCGGCGCCGCCGGCCTCCAGGCCGGAGCCGCGCTTGACCGCGCGGTCGATGTTGTCGTTCGGGACCGAGTTCTTCTTCGCCTTCTGGATGGCGTCGTAGAGCGTCGGGTTACCGGCCGGGTCGCCGCCGCCGGTACGGGCCGCCACCTCGACGTTCTTGATCAGCTTGGCGAACATCTTGCCGCGCTTGGCGTCGATGACCGCCTTCTTGTGCTTGGTCGTCGCCCACTTTGAGTGGCCGGACATCTGTTACCTCCGTTGCTACCCGCCGTCTGCATCGACCGCACCGCACACGCCCCGCTCCCCACCGGCGCACGTCGAGGTGCTGTGATCTTCGCTGGGAGCCGCGGCGGGCTGATGGCCCTGCCGAATCTCGGCAATCCTACCGGCGACCGGCGGGTCACTGTCACGCGCCGCACGGCACCGGGCCGTCCCGGGCCGCCCGAACCGGCACAACCAGGGACGGACCGGACGCTCAGCGGCTTGCCCGGACCAACTCCACGAAGTGGCGGTGCAGGCGCAGGTCGCCGGTCAGCTCCGGGTGGAACGAGGTGGCCAGCAGGTTGCCCTGCCGTACCGCGACGATCCGGCCCGCGGCCGGACCCTCGGACACCCGGCCGAGCACCTCGACGTCCGGTCCGACCCGCTCCACCCAGGGCGCCCTGATGAACACCGCGTGGAACGGGCCGCCGTCGACGCCGGTGATCGCCACCGGCGCCTCGAACGAGTCGACCTGGCGGCCGAACGCGTTGCGCCGCACCGTCATGTCGACGCCGGCGAAGCCGCGCTGGTCCGGGCGGCCGTCCAGCACCTGCGCGGCCAGCATGATCAGGCCGGCGCAGGAGCCGTAGACCGGCATGCCGGCGGCGATCCGCTTGTCGATCGGCTCGCGCATCTCGAAGATGTCCACCAGCTTGCTGATCGTCGTGGACTCGCCGCCGGGCACCACCAGGCCGTCGACCGCGTCCAGCTCGCCCGGCCGCCGCACCGGCCGGGCGTCGGCGCCCGCGCCGGTCAGCGCCGCGACGTGCTCGCGTACGTCGCCTTGGAGCGCGAGCACGCCGATCACCGGTACGGTCACGCCGCTCCTCCCGCCGCCGTGTTAACAAGGGGCCCCGCCTCTACCGCAGGCGTTAACAGGGGGCCCTTCCTTTCACTCACCAGCCGCGCTCGGCGAGGCGGTGCGGCTGCGGGATCTCGTCGACGTTGATGCCGACCATCGCCTCGCCCAGCCCGCGGGAGACCTTGGCGAGCACGTCCGGGTCGTCGTGGAACGTGGTGGCCTTGACGATCGCGGCGGCCCGCTGGGCCGGGTTGCCGGACTTGAAGATGCCCGAGCCGACGAAGACGCCCTCGGCGCCGAGCTGCATCATCATGGCCGCGTCGGCGGGGGTCGCGATGCCACCGGCGGTGAACAGCACCACCGGCAGCTTGCCCTGCTCGGCGACCTCCTTGACCAGCTCGTACGGGGCCTGCAGCTCCTTGGCCGCGACGTACAGCTCGTCGGAGGGCAGCGACTGGAGCCGGCGGATCTCCTGCCGGATCTTCCGCATGTGCGTGGTGGCGTTGGAGACGTCACCGGTGCCCGCCTCGCCCTTCGAGCGGATCATCGCGGCGCCCTCGGTGATCCGGCGCAGCGCCTCGCCCAGGTTCGTCGCCCCGCACACGAACGGGACGGTGAACGCCCACTTGTCGATGTGGTTGGCGTAGTCGGCCGGGGTGAGCACCTCGGACTCGTCGACGTAGTCGACGCCGAGCGCCTGGAGGATCCGCGCCTCGACGAAGTGGCCGATGCGGGCCTTGGCCATCACCGGGATCGACACGGCCTGGATGATGCCGTCGATCATGTCCGGGTCGCTCATCCGGGACACACCGCCCTGCGCGCGGATGTCGGCCGGAACGCGCTCCAGGGCCATCACGGCCACCGCGCCGGCGTCCTCGGCGATCTTCGCCTGCTCGGGGGTGACCACGTCCATGATCACACCGCCCTTGAGCATCTCGGCCATGCCGCGCTTGACGCGGGCGGTGCCGACGGCGGTGGCGGGGGTCGGGGCTACGGATTCAGACACGGGACATCGCTCCTCGGCGTGCTCGGGAGGTGACTGCGCAGGAATGCTACGACCGGCGCGACGCCGCTCCGAGCGCCAATCGAACCCCCGGTGGCCTGCCGTGTGGCCCCCGTCACGGCCGGTGGTGTCAGCCGGTGGTCACGTCCGCGTGCGACGCCAGCGTCGGGTCGTCGATGTCGAAGTAGCGCGGCCACTCCCGCCCGCGCCCCATCCGGAACAGCCGCACCACCGGACGCCCCCGCGCCGAGCGGGCGTCCCGGACCAGGTCGGTGTGTACCTGCCGGGCCAGCGCCAGCCGCCGGCTCGCCGCGATCACCGCCGCGCAGGCCGCGTCGTCCGGGTCCAGCCGCACCGCCCGCAACTGCCGGGTCAGGTCGTTCTCGGCCGCCTCACGCTCCTCCGGAGCGGCGTCCAGCGCGATCCGGGCGGCGGCGTACAGCTCCACGCCGTACCGCTGCTCGGCCAGGACCGCGGCGGCGGCCGCGCGGCGCAGCAGGTGCGCGTCCAGCGCGCGGGCCGCCGAGTCCGCGCGGACCTGCAGCCGCTGCACGCGGCCGGAGGTCCAGATCAGGTACGCCGAGAGCAGCCCGAGCACCGCGACCGCGCCCACCACCCACCACATGCCCGGCATCGTAGTGCTGCTCCTCATCCCGGCCGGCCGGCGCTCGCACCGGCAGACGCGCTCGTCACAGCGGCCGCAGCGGCCACAGCGGTCAGCCCAGTCCCGCCCACTCCTGGTCCATGACCCGGCCGTCGGTGGCCTCGATCGCGGCTGCGTATACCTCCAGAACGCGGCGGGCAACCACGGGCCAGTCGAAATTCGCCACCACCTGGTCGCCGCAGGCGGTCAGCCCGGCGCGGCGGCCGTCGTCGTCGAGCAGCTCGGACAGCGCGGCGGCCAGCGCCGTCGCGTCGCCGGTCGGGAACAGCCGCCCGGCCCGCCCGCCGTCGAGCACCCGGCGGAACGCGTCCAGGTCGCTGGCGACCACGGTGGCCCCGGCGGCGAGCGCCTCGGTGAGGATCATCCCGAAGGACTCCCCTCCGGTGTTCGGTGCGACGTAGAGGTGCACGCTGCGCAGCATGCGTGCCTTGTCCGCCTCGGAGACCAGGCCGAGGAACGTGACCCGGTCGCGCAGCCCGGCCGGGAACCGCCCGTACAGCTCGTCGGCGTCACCCGGGCCGGCGACCAGCAGACGCAGCCCGGGGCGGTGCGGCGCGAGCGCGACGAACGCGTCCCGCAGGATCGGGAAGCCCTTGCGGGGCTCGGTGAACCGGCCCAGGAACCCCAGCGTGCCGCCGGTACCCGGGGCGCACTCCCCCGGCCAGCCCGGCAGCGGCGGCACCCCGGCGAACTTCGCCACCGCCACCCCGTTCGGGATCTCCACCGCGCCGCCGTCCATGTGCTCGACCTGCACCTTGCGGGCCAGCGCGCTGACCGCGATCCGGGCGGTGATCCGCTCCAGCACGATCTGGAGCACGCCCTGCGCGGCCGACATCACCCGGGAACGGGTCATCGCGGTGTGGAACGTGGCCACCACCGGGCCGCGGGCGCAGAGCACCGCCAGCATCGACAGGCTCGGCGTGAGCGGCTCGTGCACGTGCAGCACGTCGAAGTCACCCCGGGTGATCCAGCGCCGCACCCGGGCGGTGGAGACCGGGCCGAATGCGATCCGGGCCACCGACCCGTTGTACGGCAGCGGCACCGCCCGCCCGGCCGACACCACGTACGGCGGCAGCGCCGAGTCCTCGTCGGCGGGCGCCAGGACGCTCACCTCGTGGCCGAGCCCGAGCAGCGCCTCGGCCAGGTCCATGACGTGGTTCTGCACCCCGCCCGGCACGTCGAACGAGTACGGGCACACGATGCCGATACGCACTGCGCCCTCCCCCTAGACCGTCCCGGTGGTGGCCGGCGGCGCCGCCGACGTGGGCGTACCGTCCCGGCCCTGGTCCAGCCACATCCGCTGCAACATGTGCCAGTCTTGCGGATGCCGGGCGATGCCCGCCGCCAGACCGTCGGCAATCCGCTGCGTCACCGCGCGTACCCGCTCGTCGAGCGGGGCGCTGTCCGGGTCCGGCAGCGGCAGCGGGCCGTCGATGGACGCGCACGCCGCGTCCGGTTCGTACCACATCGAGGCCACGTAGAGCGGGGCGCCGGTGCGGATGGCCAGCAGCGCCGGCCCGGCCGGCATCCGGGTCCGGCCGCCGAAGAAGTCGACCTCCACGCCCCGGGCCGACAGGTCCCGGTCGGCGAGCAGGGGCACCACGTAACCGGCGCGCAGCCGGTCCACCAGCACGTCGAACGCCGGACGCGGGCCGCCGCGGTTGGGCAGGATCTCCATCCCCAGCCCTTCCCGGAACCCGACGAACCGCTCGTAGACGCCGTCCGGGAGCCGCTCCGCCACCGTGGTCATCGGCCAGCCGGTAGCAGCCACCCAGGCGCCGGCCGCGTCCCAGTTGCCGGCGTGCGGCAGCGCCACCACCGCGCCCCGCCCGGCCGCCACGTCCGCGGCGAGCAGTTCCTGCCCGTCCAGGCGGAACCCGGCGAGGATCTCCGCCCGGCTCAGGCCGGGCAGCCGGAACGCCTCCATCCAGTACCGGGCGTACGAGCGCAAACCCTCGCGCACCAGCGCGTCCAGCTCCGGGTCGGGCAGCTCCGGGCCGACCACCCGGCGCAGGTTGGCGCGCAGTCGACGCGTACCCCCGCCGTCCTTGCGGTGGGCGCGGTCGGCGCCCACCCGGAAGGCCGCGGCCGCGACGGGCCGGGGCAGCGCGCGGATCAGGCGCCAGCCCGCGACGAAGCCCGCCTCGGTGAGGTTCACTCGACGCCGACCCGCTGGGCCTGGCGGTACACGTGGGCCATCCGCTGCCCCACCGTGAAGATCGAGACGGCGGCGAGCAGCCAGAGCGCGATCTCCAGCGCGGGACGCACGCCCACGCCGGTGAGCAGGCCGCCGACGCCGACGATGAGCAGCCGCTCGGTGCGCTCGGCGATGCCCACGTTGCAGGTCATCCCGAGCCCCTCGGCGCGGGCCTTGACGTAGGAGACGAGACCACCGGCGGCCAGGCAGATCAGCGCCGCCGCCACGCCCGAGTAGTCGTGCTCGGTGGCCAGCCAGTACGCGACCGCGCCGAACACCGCGCTGTCGGCGATCCGGTCCATGCTCGAGTCGAGGAACGCCCCGAACCGGGTGGACCCGCCGCTCATCCGCGCCATCGTGCCGTCGAGCAGGTCGGTGAGGGCGAAGACCGTGACGATCAGCGCGCCGGCGACCAGATGGCCGCGCGCGCCGAAGCCGAGCGCGCCGACGAGCACGCCGGCGGTACCGGTCACGGTGACCGCGTTGGGGGACACGCCCGCACGCAGCAGCGCGCGGGCGACCGGCTCCACGACGCGGGTCATGCCCGCGCGGGCCGTCACTTGGAAGATCTTCGCCATGGCGGTCCCACGATAACGGCCCGCAACCGCCGGGGACACAGCCGGGCGCACGACCCGC
Source organism: Micromonospora sp. AB353 (assembly GCF_049538395.1). Lineage (NCBI taxonomy): Bacteria > Bacillati > Actinomycetota > Actinomycetes > Micromonosporales > Micromonosporaceae > Micromonospora > Micromonospora sp. AB353. The sequence continues at coordinate 61,677 of NZ_JBMVFV010000001.1, forward strand.
CCGGCGGCCCTTGTGCGGGCACCCGCGCGGGTGTGAGATCGAGCCGGGAGGTGAGCCAGTTCACCGGATCACCGGTCCGCGTTCCCGTCCAACAGGAGATCACCGGAAGATATCGCCGCGGCGCCCATCCCGGGTCCGCTCCCCCGTCGCCCGCGGCGGTCGCCACCACCACCGGTTGAGGGAGGTGCGCCGCGATGGCGCAGAAGAACGAGAAGGGTGTCACCGGCGGCGCGCCGGTGGTGACCGAGCCCGGCAGGGTTCGCAACGTGGTGCTCGTCGGGCACTCCGGCGCCGGAAAGACGACGCTCGTCGAGGCGCTGCTGGCCGCCAGCGGCACGATCGGCAGGGCCGGCGCCGTCACCGAGGGCACCACCGTCTGCGACCACGACCCCGCCGCCGTACGCCAGCAGCGCTCGGTGAGCCTGGCCTGCGCCCCGCTGACGCACCGCGACGTCAAGGTCAACCTGCTGGACACCCCGGGATACGGCGACTTCGTCGGCGAGCTGCGCGCCGGGCTGCGCGCCGCCGACGCGGCCCTGTTCGTGGTCTCCGCCGTCGACGGCATGGACGCCGCCACCGCCGCCCTCTGGGAGGAGTGCGCCGCCGTCGACATGCCCCGGGCCGTGGCCGTCTCCCGGCTGGACCACCCGCGCGCCGACTTCGACGAGGCGGTGGCGCTGTGCCAGCGCGTCTTCGGCGACAACGTACTCCCGCTCTACCTGCCCATGCTCGGCGACGACGGCGAGTCGGTGGCCGGGCTCATGGGGCTGATCACCCGCCGGGTGTACGACTACTCCGACGGGCTGCCGGCGGCGGTGCGCGAGCCGGACCCGGAGCACCTGCCGGCCATCCAGGAGTCCCGCAACGAGCTGATCGAGGGGATCATCGCGGAGAGCGAGGACGAGACCCTGATGGACCGCTACCTCGGCGGCGAGGAGATCGACCCCGAGGTGCTCATCACCGACCTGGAGACCGCCGTCGCCCGCGGCCACTTCTACCCCGTGGTGCCGGTGTGCGCGGAGACCGGCGTCGGCCTGGACGCGCTGCTCGACGGCCTGGTCGCGGCGTTCCCGTCGCCGCTGGAGCACGACCTGCCCGCGGTCACCGGCGTGGACGGCTCGCCCCGCCCGCCGCTGACCTGCGACCCGGACGGCCCGCTCGTAGCCGAGGTGGTCAAGACGACAGTCGACAGGCACGTCGGGCGGGTCTCGCTGGTGCGCGTCTTCTCCGGCACGCTCCGCCCCGACCAGGTGATCCACGTGTCGGGTCACGGCATGGCCGAGCGTGGCCACCCGGACCACGACGCCGACGAGCGGGTCGGCCACGTCTACAGCCCGCTCGGCGCGACGCTGCGCGAGGTGGCCGCCTGCGTCGCCGGTGACCTGTGCGCGATCACCAAGTCGGGCAGCGCGGAGACCGGCGACACCATCTCCGCCAAGGACGACCCGCTGCTGATCGCGCCGTGGGAGATGCCCGAGCCGCTGCTGCCGGTGGCGATCACGGCACGCAGCCGGGCCGACGAGGACGCGCTGGCCCGCAACCTGTCCCGGCTGGTCGCCGGCGACCCGACGCTGCGGCTCGAACGCAACCCGGAGACCCACCAGCTGGTGCTGTGGTGCATGGGCGAGGCGCACGCCGACGTGGTGCTCGACCGGCTGCGCGGCGGCGGCGTCGAGCTGGACACCGAACCGGTCCGGGTGCCGCTGCGCGAGACGTTCACCGCCGCCGCGCGCGGGCACGGCCGGCACGTCAAGCAGTCCGGCGGCCACGGCCAGTACGCGGTCTGCGACATCGAGGTGGAGCCGCTGCCCCGGGGTTCCGGCTTCGAGTTCGTCGACCGGGTGGTCGGCGGCGCGGTCCCGCACAACTACATCCCGTCGGTGGAGAAGGGCGTCAAGGCGCAGTTGGAGCGCGGCCTGGTCGCCGGCTACCCGGTGGTGGACCTGCGGGTCACGCTGGTCGACGGTAAGGCGCACAGCGTGGACTCCTCCGACGCGGCGTTCCAGACCGCCGGTGCGCTGGCGCTGCGGGACGCCGCCGAGAAGGGCGCGCCCGCGCTGCTGGAGCCGGTCGACGAGATCACCGTACGGGTGCCCGACTCGTCGGTCGGCGCGGTGATGGGCGACCTGTCCGGGCGGCGCGGCCGGGTGCTCGGCACCGAGCCGGACCCGGATGCCGAGGGGCGCACGCTGGTCCGCGCCGAGGTGCCCGCCACGGAACTGCTGCGATACGCGGTCGAGCTGCGCTCGATGACGGCCGGCACGGGGACGTTCCGCCGCGAGTTCGCCCGCCACGAGCCGATGCCCGCCCACTTGGCCGACCAGGCCCGCAAGGAGTCCACCACGCACTGACCGCTACCCCCTCTCCCGTCCCCCCGCCCCGCCCCGCGTGACGCCCGCGATCTTGCACTTGCCGCCCCCACAAATGGGGCGTTCCCGGCAACGGAACGGCGGTAGGTGCAAGATCGGCGCCGACGAGGGTGGGGTTGGGTCAGGAGTGCGCAGATCTTGGTAGGAAGTGGCCCCTGTAAGGGCGCTTTCGTACCAAGATCTGCGGTGGTCCCGGGAAATGGGAAGCGCATCTTGCGTCGTGGGGCGATCGGCGGGCGCGGTCGGGCAGGCGGCGTTCAGGAGGTGGTGCGGTCAGGGGCGGACGGCGGGGACCGGGGGCATCGGCCAGTGAGGGCGGTCGGCGTCCCGGAGAGCAGCCGAGCGTACCGCCGCCAACTGCCGCTCCACCTCGGCGAACTGGTCCGGGGCGAGCGGACCCCGGGCCAGCGCGGCGGCGTTCTCCTCGACCTGCGCGACGGTACGGGCGCCGGGAATCGGCACGGCCCGGTCGCTGCGCGCCCAGATCCACCCGATCGCCCCCTGCGCGAGGGTGCGTCCGTCGGCGGTCAGCGCGTCGCGGACGGCGGCGACCCGGCGCAGCCATTCCGGGGCGGGCCGGCCGCTGCGGAACCACTCCAGCCAGGTCGGCCCGAGTCCGCGTACGTCGTCGCGGGGAAGAGTGGACTCCGGCGTGTACTTGCCGGTGAGCAGACCCATCCCGAGCGGCCCCCGAGCGAGGCTGGCGAGGTCGTGTTTGTCGCAGGCGTCGAGCATGGCCGGGGCGTCCCGCAGCACCGACAGCGCGTGCTGCACGGCGGCGGCGCCGCGGGCGACCTGCGCGAACGCGGCGGCCCGGTCGGCCCGGTCGGTGCTCCACCCGTACGCCCGGATCAGGCCGGCGCCGACCAGGTCGTCGAGCGTGCCGATGAGCGCCTCGGCCCGGGGCAGCGGCAGGTCGCCCAGGTGCAGCTGGTAGAGGTCGATGCGGTCGGTGCCCAGCCGGCGCAGCGAGTCGGTCACCGCCCGGCGAAGGTAGTGCGGCGAGGCGTTCTCTCCGGTGGCCTGCCGGGTGCGCTCGTCGAACGTGTAGCCGAACTTCGTGGCGATCACCGCCTCGTCGCGCCGGCCGGCGAGCGCCCGTCCGAGCACCCGCTCGCCGTGCCCGGCGCCGTACGTGTCGGCGGTGTCGAACAACGTGACGCCGAGGTCGAGCGCGCGGCGGACGGCGCGTACCGACTCGTCGTCGTCGACCCGGCCCCAGCCCAACGGGCGGGCGCCCTCGGCCCACGGGCCGCCGATCGCCCAGCACCCCATGCCGAGGGCGCTCACCTCGATGCCGCTGCGCCCCAACTGTCGCTTGTCGACTGCCACCGCCGCATCCTGTCATCCGCCCGGCGACCGCGGGTCGATTCGTAGCCGAAGAGTCCGTTCGCGATAACGCCGCGTGACGCCAGGCGGCGCACAGTCGCGGTGAACGCGATATGCCTGAGAGTCATGAATATGCCTCTCAGGCATACCGGTGCGAGGCCATCCCTTCGATCCGGCCTCCGAGGAGGAGCCGCTGCCGGGCGAGCCGTCAGCGCGCGTAGGCCAGCAGCACCGGCTCGTCCTGGCCCGGCCAGGTGCCGGTGAGCCCGCCGGAGCCCGGCACCTCGGCCGGTACGGGCCGCCGGACCACCGCAAGCTCGACGTCCCCGACCCGGACCACCGTCACGCCGCCGTCACCCGAGCCGGTCGACACCGGACGGGTCGGCACCGGGCGGCCGGTACGGCTGCCGGTCAGCGTCATGCTCGCCGGGCGCACCTCGCGCTTCCCGTCGACCTCGAAGTACTCCTCGGCCTGCCCGGCGTCGGCGAGCACTGCGGCGGCCAGCAGCGGCGGGTACACCGGGTCGCCACAGGCGTCGTACGCCCAGCGGCGGCCGAGCACCGAGTGCTCGATGACGCCCACCAGATACTCGTCCGCCCCGGCCAGCGGCGCCCCCCGGTACGTCAGCGGCACCTGGAGCACCGGGCCGTCACCGGCGCGCACGAGAAGCGTCTCGATGCCGACCTCGCCGGCCGGGTCGTCGAACCGGTACGCCGCGACGCGGCTGACCGGCGCGCCGGCCTCTCCGGCGAACCACTGCCGGCCGGGCAGCCAGCCGGCGAGCAGCTCCAGTTTCGAGGGGCGCAGTTCCGCGCGGTGCAGGAGAGCCATGCGCAAGATCGTACTGTCGGGGCGGGCCCCCGTCAGGCCGCCGCCCACGCCTTGGCGAGCAGCTCCCGGGTGTCGGCGAGCAGTTGCGGCAGCACCTTGGTCCGGCCGATCACCGGCATGAAGTTGGCGTCGCCGCCCCAGCGCGGCACCACGTGCTGGTGCAGGTGCGCGGCGATGCCCGCGCCGGCCACGCCGCCCTGGTTCATGCCCAGGTTGAAGCCGTGCGCGCTGGACACGTGCCGGACCACCCGCATGGCGGCCTTGGTGAACGCGGCCAGCTCGACCGTCTCCGGCTCGTCCAGCTCGGTGTAGTCGGCCACGTGCCGGTAGGGGCAGACGAGCAGGTGCCCGGGGTTGTACGGGTAGAGGTTGAGCACCGCGAACACGTGCTCGCCCCGGGCCACCACCAGGGACTCCTCCGGCGGCAGGCCGGGCGCGAGGCAGAACGGGCAGCCGGCCGGCTTCTCGTATCCGCCCTCGGGCCGGTCCTCGCCGGAGATGTAGGTCATCCGGTGCGGCGTCCAGAGCCGGTCCAGCCCGTCCGCCAGACCCTTGTCGCCGCCGTACCCGGTGTCCCGCTCCGCCCCTGTCACACAGGCGATCCTACGATCCGGGCCGCTCGGCGGCAGGACCGGCGTTGGTGCGCGACTCCACCACCTCGCGGACGTGCGCCACCGCCTCGTCGATCGGTACGCCGTTGCGCTGCGACCCGTCCCGGTAGCGGAACGAGACGGTGCCGGCGGCCACGTCGTCGTCCCCGGCGATCACCATGAACGGGATCTTCTGCTGCTGCGCGTTGCGGATCTTCTTCTGCATGCGGTCGTCGCCCAGGTCGACCTCGGCCCGGATGCCGTGCCGGCGCAGCGTCGCGGCGAAGTCGACCAGGTAGTCGCCGTGCTCGTCGCGGATCGGGATGCCGACCACCTGCACCGGCGCCAGCCAGGCCGGGAACGCGCCCGCGTAGTGCTCGGTGAGCACGCCGATGAACCGCTCGATCGACCCGAACTTGGCGCAGTGGATCATCACCGGCTGCTGCCGGGTGCCGTCGGCGGCCTGGTACTCCAGCCCGAAGCCCTTGGGCTGGTTGAAGTCGTACTGGATGGTCGACATCTGCCAGGTCCGGCCGATCGCGTCCTTGGCCTGCACGGAGATCTTCGGGCCGTAGAACGCCGCGCCGCCCGGGTCCGGCACCAGCTCCAGGCCGGTCTCCAGCGCGCACTGCTCCAGCACCGCGGTGGCGGTGGCCCAGTCGGAGTCGGAGCCGACGAACTTGTCCGGCTTCGACTCGTCGCGGGTCGACAGCTCCAGGTAGAAGTCGTCGATGCCGAAGTCGCGCAGCAGGCTGAGCACGAAGCCGAGCAGGTGCTTGATCTCCGACGGCGCCTGCTCGCGGGTGCAGTAGGAGTGCGAGTCGTCCTGGGTGAAGCCGCGCACCCGGGTCAGGCCGTGGATGACGCCCGACTTCTCGTACCGGTAGACCGTCCCGAACTCGAACAGCCGCAGCGGCAGCTGCCGGTAGGACCGCCCGCGCGACCGGTAGATCAGGTTGTGCATCGGGCAGTTCATGGCCTTGAGGTAGTAGTCGCTGCCCTCCATCTCCATCGGCGGGAACATCGTGTCCTTGTAGTAGGGCAGGTGTCCCGAGGTGTGGAAGAGACCTTCCTTGGAGATGTGCGGAGTGCCGACGTAGTCGAAGCCCTCCTCGACGTGCCGTGCGCGGACGTAGTCCTCCATCACCCGCTTGAGCACGCCGCCCTTGGGGTGGAAGACCGGCAGGCCGGACCCGATCTCGTCGGGGAAGCTGAACAGGTCGAGGTCCGCGCCGAGCTTGCGGTGGTCGCGGCGGGCGGCCTCCTCCAACAGCTTCAGGTACGCCTTGAGCTCGTCCCGGGTCGGCCACGCGGTGCCGTACACGCGCTGCAGCTGCGGGTTCTTCTCCGACCCGCGCCAGTACGCAGCGGCCGAACGCATCAGCTTGAACGCGCCGATCAGCCGGGTGTTGGGCAGGTGCGGGCCCCGGCACAGGTCCGACCAGCAGACCTTGTCCTCGTTCGCGGCGAGGTTGTCGTAGATGGTCAGCTCGCCGCCGCCCACCTCCATCACCTCGGAGGAGTCCAGCCCCTCCCCCTTGACCTCGATCAGCTCCAGCTTGTACGGCTCGGCGGCCAGTTCGGACCGCGCCTCGTCCAGGTCGGCGAACCGGCGGCGGCGGAACCGCTGGCCGGACTTGACGATCTCCTGCATGCGCTTCTCGAGCTTGGTCAGGTCGTCCGGCTGGAACGGCTTGTCGACGCCGAAGTCGTAATAGAAGCCGTTCTCGATCGGCGGGCCGATGCCGAGCTTGGCGTCCGGGAAGACGTCCTGCACGGCCTGGGCCAGCACGTGGGCGGTGGAGTGGCGCAGCACGTTCAGCCCGTCCGGGCTGTCCAGCGTGACCGGCTCGACGGCGACGTCCTCGGCCGGGCGCCAGTCCAGGTCGCGTAGCTGGCCCTGCGGGTCGCGGACCACCACGATCGCCTTCGGCCCGCTCATCGGCAGGCCGGCCGCGGCCACCGCGTCGGCCGCCGTGGTCCCGGCGGCGACGACGACGGGGTCGGCCACGACGGGGGTACGGGGTGCGGACACGGTGACTCCTGTCGTCGACGGTACGGAAGGGCCGGTGACCGGCCCCTGCGATGCTATCGGTCGCCCGGACCCGGACCGCCGCCGACGCCGGTGCCCGCCTCCGGCGAGTTCCGTGCCGGGTTGAACCTTTTCGGCCCGCCGCCCGAACTACCAGGTGGGGCCGGAGCCGGTACCGGCCCCAGTCGAGAAGGATGGGGACGACCATGAGGATGACCCGTCAGGGCCGGTGGGCGGCGGCGTCGCTGGCGGCCGTACTCGCCGGGGCGGTGGGCTGGCCCGCCGCGGCGCACGCGGCCGGGGTGACCGTCACGACCTCGCCCGCCCAGGTACGCCAGGGCGACGCGATCGAACTCTCGGTGCTGGTGCCGGCGGACGAGCCCGGCACCCGGACCACCCGGATCGAGCTGACCATGCCCGCTGACGCCCCGATCGGCGAGGTGTACCCGCTGTCGGTGCCGGACTGGGCGCCCACCATCACCACCCGCACGCTCGACCAGCCGGTCCCCGGCATGCACGCGGCCGAACTGAACCAGGTGACCCACTCGGTGAGCTGGCTGCGGATGCCCGGCACCGGCACCGGGGCGGCCCGGCTGCCGCTGGGCATGGGACCGATGCCCGCCACCGACCGGCTCAGGTTCACCGTGACGCAGACGTACGACGACGGCACTGTGGTCCGGTGGGCGGACCCGGCGGGTGGCGCACACCCCGCGCCGACGGTCGAGCTGCTGCCGCCGCTGCCGGGCACCGTGACGCACGACGGCGCTCCCGGAGCGGGCGGCGCCGGGCACGGCGGTCACGGCGCGCCGGGCGCCCTCGGCGGGGCGCAGAATGGCGCGCAGGGCGGCACGGCACCGGCGGCCGGGGCGGTCGACGACGGGCCGAGCGCGGACCTGCTGCTCGGCGGCGGCCTGCTCGCCGGGCTGGCCGGTGGCGCGGCGATCGGCTGGCTGCTCAGTCGCCGCCGACGCGACACCATGACCCTCCCGGAAGACGGCGACGGCCCTTCCGACGCCACCGCGACCCCCGACAGCCGCACGCCTCCCGGCGCCACCGCGACCCCCGACAGCGTGCCCCTCGACAGCGCGGCCCTCGACAACGCGACCTCCGAAGCCGGCGAACCCGTCCCCGCCGGCACCGCCTCCACGCGCCCCTGACCACCACCCACCCACCCACCCACCCGTCCCACCCACCCGTCCCACCCACCCGCCCACCCAGAAAGCGGGAGCACCCATCCACGATGCGAGACCGCAGGAGATCTTGGTACGAAACGGCCCCCAGGAGGGCCGTTTCGTACCAAGATCTCGGACTCCTATGGCGGCGGGGCGGGGGTGGGGTGGGTCAGGCGGGGGCGGTTAGCCAGCCGGGGAGCGGCTCGCGGGCGGTCAGCCAGCCCTCCGGCACGCCGCCCGGCGCGCCCACCCCGGTGTACGCGGCCACGATCCCGCCCACGATCGCGGCTGTGGTGTCCACGTCGCCGCCCGCTTCGACGCAGACGCGGATCGCGGCCGGGTAGTCGTGCAGCATCGTGGCGGCGACCCAGAGCGTGAACGGCACGGTGTCCTGCGCGGTGACCCGGGAGCCGTTGCCGAGCGCGTCGGCCGCCGCGGCAGCGGAGTGACCGAGCAGCGCGGTGGCCCGGCGTACCCCGCGGTGCACCTCACCGGCCGGGTCGAGCGTCCCGGCGACGACGGTGAGCAGCCGGGCCGGGTCGGGCCGGCCGCCGTCGAGGCGGGCGCGGGCGGCGAGCGAGGCGGCCACCGCGACTGCCACCGCACCGGCGACGCCCTCCGGGTGGGCGTGTGTCACCTCGGCGGAGGCGCGGGCCTGCTCGGCGGCGCGCCGGGTGGAGTCGGCGTGCCAGGCGCCGAGCGGCGCGACGCGCATCGCGGCGCCGTTGCCGCAGGAGCCCTGCCCGTCGAACGCGGACGCCGCGGCCACCGGCCAGGGCGTGCCGGTGCGGATCAGCCGCAGCACCGTCACCGCGCCCGGACCGTACCCCCGGTAGGGCTCGCAGCGCTGCGCGAACGCCAGCGCCAGCCGGTCCCGGTCGATGCGGCCGGCGGCGGCCAGCTCGGCCACCACCGAGCACGCCATCTCGGTGTCGTCGGTCCACTCCCAGGGCGGTTCGGGCAGCCGCCCGGCGGCGAGGTCGTCCGGGTGCCGGCCCGGGACGAAGAACTGGGAGCCGAGGGCGTCGCCCACCGACAGGCCGGCCAGCGCGTCGCGGGCGAGCGTGAGGCGGGTGTCGGGGAAGAGCGTGAACGTCATCGCCGTCCCAGCTTGCCCGGTTGGCCGGACCGCCGCAACGCGACCGGCTTGCCACGCCGAGTACGGTGCTGACGTGGCAACCGTCCTGCTGGTCGAAGACGACCACGTCGTGCGCGGCGCCATGCTGCGGTCGCTGACCGACCGGGGACACGCGGTCCACGCCGTCGGCACCGCGCTGGACGCGCTGCGCCGGGTCGCCGCGGAGACCCCGGACCTGGTGGTGCTCGACCTCGGTCTGCCCGACCTGGACGGCTCGGACGCGCTGCGCATGCTGCGCGGCATCACCGACGTGCCGATCATCATCGCCACCGCCCGGGACGACGAGCAGTCGGTGGTACGGCTGCTGCGCGCCGGCGCGGACGACTACATGGTCAAGCCGTTCACCGGGGCGCACCTGGACGCCCGGATCACCACTGTGCTGCGCCGGGCCGGCCGGGCCAGCCGTACCGTCGCGCCGGCCGTGCACACGGTCGGTGGCCTGCGCGTCGACGTGGGCGAGCGCAGCGCGGTGCTGGACGGGGAGGCGCTGGCGCTGACCCGCAAGGAATTCGACCTGCTGGCGTATCTCGCCGCGCGTCCCGGCCGGGTAGTGTCCCGGCGGGAACTCTTGGAGGAGGTATGGCGGCAGCCATCGGTCGGCGAGGACCAGACCATCGACGTTCACCTGTACTGGCTCCGCCGCAAAATGGGCGAGTCCGCGGCGAAGCCGCGCTACCTGCGCACCGTGCGGGGGGTCGGCTTCCGGCTGGTAACGCCGGACTGAGGTTCAGCCTCGCCGGGCTCACCGCGGGGCTGTGCGGCCTGATCGCGCTCGCCTTCCTCATCCCGCTCGGGCTGACCCTCGCTGACCGGACCCGGGAGGCGGAGCTGGCCGACGCGGCCCGCCGGGCCGCGCTGGTGACCGGCGCGCTGGCGGTCAGCACCGACACCGCGACCATCGAACGCGCGGTGGCCGCCGCGGCCGGCGACGATCCGGCCATGCGCCCGGTCGTGCACGGCATCGGCGCGGACGAGTCCGCCGGCCGTGCCGACCCGCGGGTGCTCGCCGACGCCGCCGCGCAGCGGCAGTCGGTGGTGACCGAGGTGGACGGCGGGGTGCTGCGGCTGGACCCGGTGGTGCTCGGTGACCGGGTCGCCGTGGTGGAGGTGTTCGTCCCCGACGAGGTGCTCGACTCCGGCGGTGGCGGGCGGTGGCTGCTGCTGTTCGCGATCGGCGTGGCGCTTGTCGGCGCGGCGGTCGCCGTGGTCGACCGGGTGGCGGCGCGGGCCGTGGACGCCACCGGCGACCTGGTCAAGGCGGCGCTCGCGGTGGGCGACGGCGAGCTGGGGGTACGGGTCGAGCCGACCGGCCCGCGTGAGCTGGCCGAGGCCGGGCACGCGTTCAACCGGATGACGGAACGGCTGGTGGCGCTCCGTGCCGACGAGCACGAGCTGGTCGCCGACCTGTCGCACCGGCTGCGGACGCCGCTGACCGCGCTGCGGCTGGACGCCGAGGCGCTGGAGTCCGACGACACGAGCATCGGCACGTTCAGCGAGGCGGAACTGGACCGGCGGCGCGGCATCCGGCGTATCCGGCAGGCGATCGTCACGCTGGAGGGCGAGGTCGACCAGCTCATCAAGACGACCCGCAAGGCGGTCGCCCAGGAGTCGGCGCCGGCGTCGTGCGACGTGAGCGAGGTGGTCCGGGACCGGATGGTCTTCTGGTCGGCGCTGGCCGGTGACCAGAACCGGCCGCACCGGGTGGTCGGGGCGCAGTTGCGCATCCCGGCGCCGGTGCCCCGCGCCGAACTGGCCGCCGCGCTGGACGCGGTGATCGGCAACGTGTTCCGGTACACGCCGCAGGGCACCGCGTTCGAGGTGGCGGTGAGCCGACGGGACGGCTGGGTGGCGATCCGCATCGACGACGCCGGGCCGGGCATCGCCGACCCGGACCGCGCGTTGCGCCGGGGTGAGAGCGACAAGGGCTCGACCGGGCTCGGGCTGGACATCGCCAAGCGGGTCGCGTTGCAGGCGAACGGTTCGGTGAGCATCGACCGGGCCCGGCTCGGCGGCGCGAGCGTGGTGATGCTGCTGGCCGATCCGGACGCGGCGCCCCGGCAGGTGAACCGGTTCGGGCTGGTCGGGCGGATGGCCCGGGAGGCCCGCGAGCCGCGTGCCGGGCGGCGCTGGCCGCGCCCGCGCTGACCCGTGGCTGTGTGCCGGCGCAAGTTCTCCTTAAAGGTGGTTTAACGACGGCCGGAAAACCGGCGTGAACTGCCAGGATCGCTGACAGAACCCATCAGTTCCGTCGGCCGGGACGCCCCGTAAGACCTTCCGGCCGTCGGATCATGCGCGCGGCGGGAGTCCGGTCCCCCCACACCTCGCTCCCGTCGCGCGCGCTCTCCCGTCGATCCCGGGCGCGAGGTGACCGTCATGCCACCGGCCGTCAGTCGTCTGCTCCGCTGGGCCGCCGTCATCGGCCTGGGCATCGCGCTCACGCTCGCGGTCTGGCAGGACCCGGTGCTCGCGCACGGGCCCGTCCGGCCCGCGCCCGCCGCTCCCGGTCCCACAGTCGCGCTCACCGTGCTCGCGCTGTCCGCGATGCTGCTGACCGCGCGGCGCCGGCCGCCCCGGGGATCCCGGCGGCCGGCACCGGTACGGCCGCTCAGCGCGCCGCGCTCGCCAGGTACGCGTCGATCTCGGCGGTGATCCGGGCCTGCTCGGCCGGCGTCAGGAACGCCGCGTGCACCGCCTCCCGGGCCAGCGCGGCGACCCCGTCCGGATCCAGCCGCAGCAGCCGGGCGGCCACCGCGTACTCGTCGTTGAGCGTGGTGCCGAACATCGGCGGGTCGTCGGAGTTGATGCTGACCGGCACGCCGGCCTCGACGATCCGGGGCAGCGGGTGCGCGTCCAGGCTGGGTACGGCCCGGGTCCGCACGTTCGACGTCGGGGAGATCTCCAGCGGGATCCGCCGCTCGGCGAGGTAGGTCAGCAGCGCCGGGTCCTGCGCGGCGGAGATGCCGTGGCCGATCCGCTCGGCGCCCAGCTCGCGCAGCGCGTCCCAGATCGTCTCCGGGCCGGTGGTCTCGCCGGCGTGCGGCACCGAGCGCAGCCCGGCCGCCCGGGCCTGATCGAAGTACGGCTTGAACTGCGGCCGGGGCACCCCGATCTCGGGGCCGCCGAGGCCGAAGCTGACCAGCCCGTCGGGTCGTTCGTCGAGCGCGATCCGCAGCGTCTGCTCGGCGGCGGGCAGGCCGGCCTCGCCGGGGATGTCGAAGCACCAGCGCAGCGCGATGCCGAAGTCGGCCTCGGCGCGCCTGCGGGCGTCCTCGATCGCCTCGCAGAACGCCGGCGCCGGGATACCGCGGTTGACGTGCGAGTACGGCGTGACGGTCAGCTCGGCGTAGCGGACCTGCTGGCGGGCCAGTTCCCGGGCGACCTCGTGGGTGAGCAGCCAGACGTCGTCGGCGTCGCGGATCAGGTCCACCACGCTCAGGTAGACCTCGATGAAGTGGGCGAAGTCGCGGAACGCGAAGTAGTCGGCGAGCGCGTCCGGGTCGGCCGGGACGGGGCTGCGCCCCTCGTGCCGGGCGGCCAGTTCGGCGACGATCCGGGGTGAGGCCGAGCCGACGTGGTGCACGTGCAGCTCCACCTTTGGTAGTCCGGCGATGAAGGTGGGCAGGTCGGTCACGAGTTCTCCTCTGCGCGGGCGCCGGTACGGGCCACCATGAAGATCCGGCGGAACGGGAAGTACACCTGACCCTGCCGCACCGGGTACGCCTGCGCGAGCCGTACCCCCAGCTCGGCGCGGAAGGCGGCCCAGCCGGCGGTGTCCAGCGCGGCGCGGACCGGCCGCAGCGCGGTGCCCTCCATCCAGGCCAGCACCGGGTGGTCGGTGCCGGCGGCGGGCAGCAGATGCACGTACGTAGTCTCCCAGGCGTCGACCGCGCAGCCCGCGTCGGTCAGCAGCGTGGTGTAGCCGACCGGTTCGTCGACGGGGGCCTCGCGCAGCTTCCCGGCGAGCGCGTCGCGCCACCGGTCCTGCGCGGCGACGGAGCGCAGCAGCCGGTGCGAGGGCGCGTCGAAGTTGCCGGGCACCTGGAAGGCCATCCAGGCTCCGGCCGGCAGCGCGTGCGCCCAGCGGCGGAGCAGGTCGCGGTGTTCCGGCACCCACTGGAGCACGGCGTTGCCGACCAGGACGTCCACGTCGGGCTCCGGCCGCCAGTCGCGGACGTCACCGACGGCGTACGTGACCGGTCCGCCCTCGGCGGCCGCCCGGGCGATCATCTCCGCCGACGAGTCGAGGCCGGTGACGCGGCTGCCGGGCCAGCGGGCGGCGAGCGTGGCGGTGAGGGTGCCGGGGCCGCAGCCGAGGTCGACCACGGCGCGCGGGTGCTCGGCGCCGACGCGGGCCAGCAGGTCGTGGAACGGCCGGGAGCGCTCGTCGCCGTAGCGCAGGTAGGTGCGCGGATCCCACATGACAGCCTCCAAACCGTACGTACGTCTTGTTAGACGGTACGGCCCGGCGCGCGCCACGGCAAGCCGCTCACTAGGCTCGACCGGGTGGAACAGCGCAGCTTCGACCGGCTCGGCCGGCACGTCGGCATCATCGGACTCGGCGCGTGGCAGCTCGGCGCGGACTGGGGCGAGGTCAGCGAGGACGCGGCGCTCGCCGTCCTGGCCACCGCCGTCGACGCGGGCGTCACCTTCCTGGACACCGCCGACGTGTACGGCGACGGCCGCAGTGAGGCCCTGATCGGCCGGTTCCTGCGCTCCCGCCCCGGGCACGGGCTCACCGTCGCGACAAAGATGGGCCGCCGGGTGGAGCAGACGCCCGAGGCGTACACCCTGGACAACTTCCGGACCTGGACCGACAGATCCCGGGCCAACCTCGGCGTCGACACGCTCGACCTGGTGCAGCTGCACTGCCCGCCCACCGCCGTCTTCGCCGACGACCGGGTCTTCGACGCCCTCGACACACTCGTCGCCGAAGGCCGGGTGGCCGGGTACGGCGTCAGCGTGGAGACCTGCGACCAGGCGCTCACCGCCATCGCCCGGCCCGGTGTGGCGAGCGTGCAGATCATCCTCAACGCGGTCCGGCACAAGCCGCTGGAGAAGGTGCTGCCCGCCGCCGCTGCCGCCGGGGTCGGGATCATCGCCCGGGTGCCGCTGGCCAGCGGCCTGCTCTCCGGGCGGTACGACGAGAACACCACCTTCCCGGCGAACGACCACCGCACGTTCAACCGGCACGGCGAGTCGTTCGACGTCGGCGAGACGTTCTCCGGCGTGGACTACGACAGCGGCCTGGAGGCGGTACGCCGGCTCGCGCCGCTGGTCGGCGACGACCGCACGATGGCGCAGTTCGCGCTGCGCTGGGTTCTCGACCAGCAGGGCGTGACGGTGGTGATCCCCGGCGCCCGCTCCCCCGAGCAGGCACGGCGCAACGCCGAGGCGGCCGGGCAGCCGGCACTGACCGAGGTGGAGCTGGCCGCGGTGCGGGCCACCTACGACGAGCTGATCCGCCCGCAGGTGCACGACCGGTGGTGAACCGGCCGCGCGGCGCGGCGTCGCCGGGCGCCGGCGGCGGGCATGCTGGAGCGGGACTGTCGTCGGAGGGGGAACGATGAGGGGTTGGTTCCGGCTCACAGTGGGGCTGCTCGCCGTGGTGATCGGTGCGCTGTGGACGGTGCTCGGCCTCGGCTACGTCGAGGGCAGCGCGATGAGCGACAAGCGGATCTGGGCGATGGCCGGCCCGGTGCTCGTCCTGTTCGGACTGGCCGGGCTCTGGTGGGGCATGCGGGCGCGACGCCGCTGAGGCGCGGGCAAGGCGAAGCCCCGCCTCCCGTACGGGATGCGGGGCTTCCGGCACCGGCCGGCGCGGCCGGTGCGGTCAGCTCAGATGGGGCGGACCTGCTCGGCCTGCGGACCCTTCTGACCCTGGGCGATCTCGAACTCCACCCGCTGGTTCTCCTCCAGCGTGCGGTAGCCGCTGGTCTGGATGGCCGAGAAGTGGACGAACACGTCAGCACCCCCGCCGTCGACGGTGATGAAGCCGAAGCCCTTGTCAGCGTTGAACCACTTCACGGTTCCCTGCGCCATGTGTATCTCCTTCTAAAACTGGCGGCCGAGCACGCCGTGCGGCCGATTGGCCGTTTTCGAGCAGCGGCGCCTTGAGGCGGCCCCCCATGCAGGAGACTTCTCTCAACCCACGCGTCTCTCAACAGCGTGAGACAGCAAACCACGTACGCAAAAACTTCGCACAGCCTAGCGGACGAAATTCTCCGACATGTGACCTGAAGGTCGCGCGGACGGCGCTGCGCGGCCCCGCCGGAGCCATGCGAAAGGCCCCTCCCCCGCACTCGGGAAAGGGGCCTTTCCGGCCTTTTCGTCAGTCCGGCCAGCGACCGGTCAGCCGGCGTACACCCACCGCCCCGCCCCGGTCGACGGCGGCCCGTACCACCGAGAAGATGGCCCCCTGCAGGGCCGCGGCGGCCAGCACCTCGCCCCAGCGGCGGTCCTCGTCGGTGGCGCTCGGCGCCTCGCCGTCACCCGCCGTCACCTTCCAGACCTGGCGGAAGATCGCCCCGGCGACGGCACCCGCGGCCAGGCCGAGCAGCACCCCCACCGGCCGGTACGCCGCCTTGCCGATCTTCCCGCTCACCTGCGCCTCCCTCGGACGATCACCAGCACCACCGCGGTCACCAGCGCGCCGGCCGCGATGGCCGCCCACGGCAACGGGTTGCGCCCGACCGCCTCACCCTTCTCGTACGCCTGTGCCCGGACCAGCCGGGCCCGCTCCGCCGCCCGCCCGCGCACCCGCGCCGCGGTCAGCGACGCCTGCTCGCGCATCCGTGCCTTCGCCGCCTCCGCGGAGTGCCGCACCAGCGCCTTCGGATCGGCCCTGGCCGCGAGCAGCTCCATCGTCTCACCGAGCTCCACCCGGGTCCGGCGGATCTCCTCCCGGAGCGCCGCCACGTCCCCGGTCCCGTTACCGGTCATGCCCGCCTCCCGTCCTTCACCGCGGCGGTGACCGTGTCGACGTCCGCCCGCACGCTGCGGACCGCCGCCTCGGGCACCGGCGGGACGGCACGGCTGACCTGCTTCTTGCCCACCAGCGCCAGGATCCCGGCGAGCAGGAACAGCACCACCGCCACGATCAGGGCGGCCAGCCACGCCGGCATGACAAGCGCCAGCAGCAGGATCACGGTGGCGACCAGGGCGCCGGCGCCGTAGAGCGCCATCACCCCGCCGCCGCCGAACAGACCGATCCCGATCCCGGCGTGCTTGCCCTTCTGGGTCAGCTCCGCGCGGGCCAGGGCCAGTTCGTCCCGCACCAGGCGGGTGACCTGCTCGGTGGCGCGCTGTACCAGTTCGGCGGTGGACGGCTCGCTCCCGGTCCGCGACGTGCTGCGACTCGCGACGTCAGCCATGCTGTCCTCCTTTCGTCATCACCGCGCTGTATGCCCGGAGTCGCCGCCCGTCAATCCTGCGCGGAGCAGCCGGTCCGCCCGGCCGCGCGCCGACGGAACCCGGTGCCGGGCACCGGATCCGGGGCGTGCGCACCACGTCCCCCGCAACCGCCCGGCCAAACCCGTCCGGCCGGAAAGCCGCCCGTACGCGCCGAACCCCCGGCGCCGTGGGCGGCCGGGGGTTCCGATCGGGGTACGGGGTCAGCGACGCGCCTCGGCGTGCTCCTCCCGGCCCACGAACACCTCACTGCGGGCCTCGCCGTCGTCGCTGCCGCCGAAGACACGCGCGTCGTCGGGCGCCTCGGTGTCCGACGGGCGGCGGACCGGGCGGCGCGGCTGCACCGCCTGCCAGGGCAGCGGGCCGGTGCCCTCGCCGACCTCGGCGCGCAGCCGGGGCAGGGCGGTCGGGCGCTGGTCGCGTACCCAGGTCACCAGGTGCTCGCGGACCAGGCACCGCAGGTCCCACAGGCTGCCCGCGTCGGCGGCGCTGACCAGCGCGCGGACCTTGACCATGCCGCCGGTCGCGTCGGTCACCTGGAGCACGCAGACCCGGCCGTCCCACAGCTCGGTGCCCTCGCACAGGCGGCGCAGCTCCTCCCGCATCGCCTGCACCGGGACCGCCCAGTCCAGCTCGAACTCGGCGGTGCCGAGCACCGCCGCCTCGGTCCGGGTCCAGTTCTGGAACGGGCGGCTGGTGAAGTACGAGGTGGGCAGGATCAGCCGACGGTCGTCCCAGATCTGCACCACCACGTAGCTGAGCGTCAGCTCCTCGATCCGGCCCCACTCCCCCTCGACCACCACCACGTCGTCCAGGCGTACCGCGTCGCTGAACGCGAGCTGGAGACCGGCGAAGACGTTGGCGAGCAGGCTCTGCGCGGCCAGCGCGGCGACCGCGGCGATCACACCGGCGGAGGTCAGCACACCGGCGCCGATCCCGCGTACGGCCGGGAACGTCATCAGCATCACACCGACCGTGAGGATCACGATCACCGCGATGGTGAGCCGGCGAAGGAGCACCACCTGGGTCCGCACCCGGCGGGCGTGCCTGTTGTTCGGCACGTCGACCCGGAACCGGGCCAGCGCGGTGTCCTCGGCCACCACCAGCAGCGAGGCCACCAGCCAGGCGGTGGCGGCGATCGTCGCGAGCACCAGCGTGTGCAGGACGAACTGCCGCCACGGGCTGCCGACCGCGTACGCGGTGGTGAACCGGACCGCGAACTGCACCGCGGCCACGGTGAGGGCGAGCTGGAACGCGCGGTGCGCGTGCTCGGTCAGCTCGGTCATCAGCAGCGAGCGGCGGCCGAGGCGGCGGATGACGCGGTGCACCACCTGGGCAAGCACCAACGCGATCGCCGCCGCGGCGAGCGCGGCGGCGACTGTCACGACGTAACTCTGCACGAACTCTCTCTCCCTCCGACGGGCGGAATCGGGCAAAGGCCCAATGGTGCCCGGCGGCCCGGGTATCGACCAGGATCAGACCTTGCGGTACCGGGACTGGAAGAAGCAGTAGACACCGAACGCGGCGATGCCGAGCGCCATGAGCGCCAGCAGCCACGGCCCGTACGACTGGTCGCGCAGCGTCCGCAGGGCGGCGTCCAGGCCACGCGCCTTCTCCGGGTCGTAGTTCACCGCGGCGACGACGACAAGCACGCCGGCGATGGCGAACACGGCGCCCCGGGAGGCGTAGCCGGCCATGCCGAGACGACGGGTGAGCTGGCGGGTCTTCGGGCTCATCTCGCCGGTCTTGAGGTTGCGCTCGAACTTCTTCTTCAGGCCGTAGATCACCATGCCGATGCCGAGCCCGGCGAGCGCGAGGCCGGCCAGCCCGACCAGCCACCGGCCGCCGTCGGAGGCCATCAGCTTCTCGGAGAGCTGCTGCTGCTGGTCGGAGGCGTTGGAGCTGGCGTCCTGGACGACCTTGATCGCGGTCCAGCCCAGCCAGACGAACACGACGACCCGGACCGCCGAGGCGATCCGTTCGAACAGTCGTTCCTTGCCGGTCCTGGAGACGTGGCCGGAGATCGCCTCGAAGGCCTGCCAGATCGCCATGGCGAACAGGCCGACCGCCATCGCGATCAGGAGGAACTTTCCGAGCGGCTGTTCACCGAGGGTGCGCAGCGCGCCGTTCTGGTTGCCCTCCTCGCCCGACTTGCCGAAGGCGATCTGCAGCGCCAGCCAGGCGAGGAGCAGGTGCACGATTCCGTATCCGATGAAGCCGCCACGGGTCAACAGTTCGAGCCACCGGCTGTTTCGAGCCTGGGCGGCGGTGGCTCCGGCGTTCCGGGTGAGAGACATGAGCCCTCAATCTCCCGGCGGGCGATTTTCCAAACGTCGCCGCCCGCCGGGACGGCCGAAACGGATCAGGCGCTCAGGTCGCGGGCGACCCGTACCACCACCTGCTGATCGTCGACGCTGTCCAGGCTGACCTGGAAGCCGGCGACCTCGGTGGCCTGCTGGCCCACGGTGAGCGAGAGCTGTTCCCCGGCGACCTCGACGGTCACCTGGTCGCCCTGGGCGCCGATCAGCTTCGCCTCGACACCGAGGATCCGGGCGCTGGCCTCCACGCCACGGTCGAAGGTGATCGTGCAGGCGTCCAGACCGCAGTCGGTCTCGGCGCCTTCGGAGCTGCATCCGGCGAGCAGTGCGGCGCCGAGGGCGAGACCGGCGAGCAGACCGGCGGCGCGACGGGCGGGGGCGGAGGTGGCGCGTCGGATCGTCACCCGTCCAAGGATAGGCGGCGAACGCCACACCGCCCTCCCGGGCGGGCGCGGCGACGGCCACGCCGGGCGGTGCGTCCGGGGTGCGCGCTAGGGTGCCGGAATGGCTTTCGACGTCGCCCGGGTCCGGGCCGCCTACCCTGCCCTGACCGAGGGGTTCGCCCACTTCGACGGCGCCGGGGGCACCCAGACCGCCGCCGTCGTCGTCGAGGCGGTGGCCGGGGCGATGCGCGCCGCGACGGGCAACCGCAGCACCGCCTTCCTGCCCGGCCGCCGGGCGCTGGACCTGGTCGCCGGGGCGCGGGCGGCGGTCGCCGACCTGCTCGGCGCGCAACCGTCGGGTGTGGTGCTCGGGCCGAGCGCGACGGCGCTGACGTACACGCTGGCCCGGACGCTCGGCGCCGACTGGCGTCCGGGCGACGAGGTGGTCGTCTCCCGGCTGGACCACGACGCGAACGTGCGCCCGTGGGTGCAGGCCGCGCAGGCGTCCGGCGCCACGGTGCGCTGGGCCGAGTTCGATCCGGCGACCGGTGAGCTGCCCGGCGGTCAGTACGCCGACCTGGTCACCGAGCGGACCCGGCTGGTCGCGGTGACCGCCGGCAGCAACGCGATCGGCACCGTGCCGGACGTGGCGGCGATCGCCAAGACCGCGCACGCCGCCGGCGCGCTGGTGTGCGTGGACGGCGTGCACTCGGTGCCGCACGGCCCGACCGACCTGGCCTCGCTCGGCGCGGACTTCCTGGTGACAAGCGCGTACAAGTGGTCCGGGCCGCACCTGGCGGCGATGGTCGCCGACCCGGCGCGGTGGGAGGCGCTGCGCCCGGCGAAGCTCGTGCCCTCCGCCGACGCGGTGCCGGACCGGTTCGAGTACGGCACGCCGAGTTTCCCGCTGCTGGCCGGGGTGACGGCCGCGGTGGATCACCTGGCCGGTCTGGACCCGGAGGCGACCGGCGACCGGCGGGAGCGGGTACGCGCCGGGCTGGCCGCCGCGCAGGCGCACGAGGAGGCGGTCTTCGACCGGCTGCTCGCCGGGCTCGCCGACCGCCCGTTCGTGACCGTGTACGGCTCACCCGCCCGGCGCTGCCCGACGGTGTCGTTCCGGGTGGCCGGAGCGGCCCCGGCGCACACCGCGGCGGCGCTGGGCGAGGCGGGCCTGTGTCTGTCGCACGGCGACTACTACGCCTACGAGTACTTCGAGGGCATGGGCCTGCGGGGCAGCGGCGGGGCCGTGCGGGCGAGCGTCTACCACTACAACACCGTCGACGAGGTGGACCGGCTGCTGGCCGAACTGGACCGGCTGGCCGGGCCCGGAGGGAGAATGATCCGGTGAGCTTTCTGGTCGAGGAGAACACCGCCGAGCGCCGCTTCGAGATCCTGGTGGACGACGCGCTGGCCGGGTTCACCGCGTACACGCCCCGGGGCGAGACGCTCGTGTTCACGCACACCGAGGTCGACGACCGGTTCCAGGGTCAGGGCGTCGGGGCCGCGCTGGTCCGGGGTGCGCTGGACCAGGTCCGCGCCCGGGGCGGCCGGATCGTGCCGCAGTGCCCGTTCGTGGCCTCGTTCATCGAGCGCCACCCGGAGTACGCCGACCTGGTGGCCGGCAGGCAGTGAGGCCCGGCCCGGCCGGGGGACCTCCCCACCCGGCCGGACCGGGAGTCAGCGCGCCCCGGTCAGCACCTCGGCGGCGGCTCGCGCCGCGGCGGCGGTGGCGCCGTGGGTGGCCAGGTGCACCGCGCCGGTGACCAGCTCGGGCACGCCCAGCTCGACCACCACCGCGTCGGGGCGGGCGGCGAGCGCCCGGCGTACCGCGTCCCGCATCCAGTCGTGGCGGTGCAGGTCGCGCACCACGAGCACCAGCGGCCGGCCGGCGGGCGTCGCGCCCGGGTCGGCCGGTACGGCGTCGGCGGCGTAGCGGGCGGTGGTGGTGCCGGGCGCCAGGTGGGCCAGGGGCGCGGCGATGCCCCACGGCGTCTCCTCGCCGATGGCGATGTTGCGCGGCGGCGCGAACTCCACCACGTGCGCCGGACCGGTCAGCGGCAGCAGCGCGGCGTCGCCGGTGACCCGTACCGCGCGGCGGGCGGCGGTGAGCCCGATCGGTGAGCCGTCGGCCGACGGCGGGCCGGCGATCCGGCGGGCGCGGGCGGCGACGCTCCACGCGGCGAGCTGACCGACTCGCTTGGCCGCCTCGGCGAGCCGCTCCTCGGGCAGTTCCCCGCTGATGACCGCCGCCACGATCGCGTCGCGCAGCTCGCGGGCGTCGGCCTCGGTGGCCCGTTCCCCGCCCACACAGATCGCGTCCGCGCCGGCCACGAGCGCGCGCACCGCGGCGCCGGTGAAGCCGTACCGGTCGGCCACCGCGCGCATCTCCACCGCGTCGGTGACCACCACGCCGCCGAAGCCCATCTCCTCGCGCAGCAGGCCGCCGAGCACGCGCGGGCTGAGCGTGGCGGGCAGTTCCGGGTCCAGCGCCGGCACCAGCAGGTGGCCGGTCATCACCGCCTGCGCCCCGGCGGCCACGGCGGCGCGGAACGGGGCCAGCTCGACCGCGTCGAGGCGGGCCCGGTCGCCGCCGATGCGGGGCAGATCGTGGTGCGAGTCGACACGGGTGTCGCCGTGCCCGGGGAAGTGCTTGGCGCAGGCGGCGACGCCGCCGGCCTGAAGGCCGCGTACCCACGCGGCGGTGTGCCGGGCGACCAGGTCCGGGTCGGCGCCGAAGGAGCGCACCCCGATGACCGGGTTGGCCGGGTTGGAGTTGACGTCGGCGTCCGGGGCGTAGTCCAGCGTGACGCCGACGGCCGCGAGTTCGGCGCCGAGGTCGCGGGCGACCTCCTCGGTCAGCGCCGGGTCGTCGACAGCGCCGAGCGCGTAGTTGCCGGGACGGGAACTGCCCCGGGCGGACTCGATCCGGGTGACGTCGCCGGCCTCCTCGTCGATCGCCACGATGACGTCCGGCCGCTCGGCGCGCAGGTTCGCGGTGAGCGTGGCGACCTGCTCGTGGTCGACGACGTTGCGGGCGAACAGGACCACCGAGCCGAGGCCCTCGCCGAGCCAGCGGCACACCCACGGCGGCGGTGTGGTGCCGACGAACCCCGGTTGCAGGACGGCGGCGGCGAGCGCCGCCAGGTCTCCGGTCGATCCCTCGGTCCGCTCGCTCATGTGCTGTCGTACCCCCGTCTCCCCCACGGACCCGCCGGGGCCGGCGGGTGCTGACATGGTCACACCGCCCAGCTAAATAGTCAACAATCCTTACTGTTAGCCGCTGGCGCCCCCCGGACCTCGCGTGGGAGAGTTCCCACATGTCCGTTCTGCCGCTCGCCGACGCCACCAGCGCCGCCGACATCCCCGGCGTACGCCTGCTCGGCCTGGTGGTCGGCGGCCTGTTCCTGCTGATCGCGATCCGGGCCATGTTCCGCCGCTGATCCGCGCCCGGCGGCGAGCGGCGGTGCCGGTTTCGCGCGGGATCGCCGGGGGTAGCTGAGGCGCTTGATGAAACTGACCACGCACTCCTCCAGCCTGCGCCGGGCGGCGCGGAACCTGTTCGGCTGGACCGCGCTGCGGCCCAACCAGCTCGCCGCCATGCGCGCCGTGATGAAGCGCCGCGACGCCCTCGTGGTGCTGCCCACCGGCGCCGGCAAGTCGGCGATCTACCAGATCCCGGCGAGCCTGATCCCCGGCCCGACGGTGGTGATCTCCCCGCTGCTGGCGTTGCAGCAGGACCAGATCGCCGCGCTCAACGAACGGCAGCGCCCGGAGCTGCGCGCGGTACGGATCAGCTCGGACGAGAGCGCCGCCCAGCAGGCCGAGGCGATCGAGGACATCCGGGCCGGGCGCGCGGAGTTCCTGTTCATCACGCCGGAGGCGCTGAGCAACCCGGACCGCCTCGCCGAGGTCCGCGAGCTGAAGCCGGCGCTGGTGGCGATCGACGAGGCACACTGCATCTCCGCGTGGGGCCACGACTTCCGGCCGGACTACCTGGCGCTCGGTCATCTGATCGACGGCCTCGGCCGCCCGCCGGTGGTGGCGCTCACCGCGACCGCCTCCCCGCCGGTACGCGACGACATCATCGCCCGGCTGCGGCTGCGCGAGCCGGAGGTGGTGGTCTCCGGGCTGGACCGGCCCAACCTCTTCCTGGAGGTGGCCCACTGCCCGACCGACGACTACCGGTGGCGGCGGCTGATCGCGCTGCTGCGCGACGACGAGCGGCCCGGCATCATCTACGTGCCGACCCGACGGGCGGCCGAGGAGCTGGCCGAGCGGCTCACCGGCGCCGGTTTCCCGGCCGAGTTCTACCACGGCGGCATGCCAACCGCGGCCCGGCACGAACTGCACGAGGCGTTCCTCGCCGACCGGGTGCCGATCATGGTGGCCACGTCGGCGTTCGGCATGGGCATCGACAAGCCGAACATCGCCTGGGTGGTGCACATGGCGCTGCCCGACTCGCCGGACAGCTACTTCCAGGAGATCGGCCGGGCCGGGCGTGACGGCTCGCCGGCCCGGGTGCTGCTGCTGTGGCGCGCCGAGGACGTCGGCCTCCAGCGCTACTTCAGCGGCGGCCTGCCGGACTCCAAGGAACTGACCGAACTCGCCGCGGTGCTGCGCGGCAAGGCCCGTAACCGCAAGGAGCTGCGCGAGCTGACCGGCCTCGGTCCGCGCAAGTTGGGGCAGTACCTGTCCCTGCTGGAGCAGGTCGGCGCCGCCGAGCCGCGCGCCAGGCAGCGCATCGGCGCGCCCCGGTACGCCCCGGCGGCCGCCGAGTCGGGCCGGGCCGCGCTGGCCGAGGCGGAACGGCAGCAGACGGTGACCCGCTCGCGTACCGACATGATGCGCGCGTTCGCCGAGACCACCGGGTGCCGGGGCCAGGCCCTGCTGGCGTACTTCGGTGAGCAGATGCACGAGGTCTGCGGGCACTGCGACAACTGCCACGCGGGCACCAGCGTCGCCGGTGACGGCGCGGTCGGGCCGTTCCCGGTGCACAGCCAGGTACGCCACCCGGAGTGGGGCGCCGGCCTGGTGCTCAGCTACGAGGAGGACCGGATGACGGTGCTCTTCGACGAGGTGGGCTACAAGACGCTGTCCGTGCGCGTGGTGTCCGAACAGGGCCTGCTGGAGCTGGACTAGCCTGACCCGGGCGCCGCGGGGGCGCCCGTCGACAACGACGACCACGGCGAAAGGGGCCTGATCGTGATCGAGCAGCCGGCGTACACCCGGTTCGGCGTCTCCGACGAGGAGTGGGGGCTGCTGGTGGGGCTACCGCAGTCGGTCCTCACCGCGGCGGCCGCCGCCGAGTCCGACGGCACCCGCCGCACCATGGCGGAGAACGCCGCCGGGCTGGAGACCATCGCCGCCGGCCGCGAGTCGGCCAGCCCGCTGGTCGCCGCGGTGGCCGGTGAGGTCGTCGACCGGGTGGGCGACCCGGAGACCGGCGCGGAACTGCCGGTGATCACGCCGCAGGACCCGAAGGCGATGATCGAGGACGTGCTGGCCCGGGCCGGGCAGGCGTCCGCGCTGCTCACCGCACGGGTGGACGAGGGGCAGGCCGGGGCGTACCGGCACTGGCTGGTGGAGATCGCCGAGCAGGTGGTCGGCGCGGCCTCCACCGGCGGCATCCTGGGCCTGGGCGGCGACGCGGTGACCGATTCCGAGCGCCGCTTCCGGGACCGGCTGTCCCAGGTGCTGAACGACTGAACGGACTCCTAACAGGAGAATCGCAGATCCGTCAATGACGGACGTCACGCCCCACAGGTGTCGCTTTTCGGCCCCGTGGGGCGTCCTGCTTAGAGCAGGAGTGGTGAGCCACGGGGGTCGTTGATGGACGGGAAGCTGCGACGTCAGGTGTTCGACACGGAGGCGCTGCCGCCGCCGGAGCGGTTCGGCATGTGGCTGGACATGATGGCGGGCACGCCGACGCCGCTGCGGGTGCACAGCGCGCACGCCGACGACTTCGTCGCCCGGGCCGAGTTCATCGACCTGGGCCGGATGCAGCTCATCCGCTACCGCTACCCGTCGGTGGACTGCGTGCGCACCTCGAAGCTGATCCAGCGCTCCGACCCCGACTACTACCTGCTGGCGCTGACGCTCACCGGCACCAGCCAGGCCGACCAGGCGGGGCAGCGCGCCTGCTGCCGCCCCGGCGACCTCACCTTCTACGACTGCTCCCGCCCGCACGAGGTCAGCCACCACGCCGACACCGCCGGGCCCGCGTACGCCCGCTCGATCGTGGCGCTGATGCCGTACGACGCGCTGCCGTTGCCGCCCCGCCGGCTCGCTCCCCTGTTCGCCGGCCGGATGTCCGGCTCCGAGGGCGTCGGCGGGCTGGTCGCCGACTTCCTCATCCGGATCACCGCCCACCCCGAGCAGTACCACGCGGCCGACGCGGAGCGGCTCGGCGCCGTCGGGCTCGACCTGATCGCCACGCTGCTCGGCCGCAACCTGGTGTCCGAGGACGAGGTGCCCACCGAGGTCCGGCGCCGCGCCCTCCAGGCCCAGGTGCGCGCGTACGTGCGCCAGCACCTCGGTGACGCCTCGCTCGATCCGGGCGCGATCGCCGACGCGCACCACATCTCGGTGCGCTCGCTGCACCGGCTCTTCGAGGACGAGGAGACCACTGTGGCCGCGTACATCAGGGACGAGCGACTGGCCCGGTGCCGCCGCGACCTGGCCGACCCGGCGCTGAGCGACCGCTCGATCCAGGTCATCGCCGCCCGCTGGGGTTTCCGCGACAAGGCACACTTCAGCCGGGTCTTCCGGGCCGCGCAGGGTGAGACACCGCAGGCGTTCCGGGCCCGTCACCTGGAACCGGCACGGATCGTCAACAGCACGGCATCCGCCGTCAACCTGTCCCGTACATACTGAAACCTGGGCTACCGCTCGCGGTGAGCCCACGGATATCGGGGGGCCGGGCGTGGCGCCCGCGGCGGTCCCGGCCGCGGGCGGCCCCGCCCGGTGATGCGTCCCCGGGACCGCACCGGCGGCCGAGTCTTCCGGCCCCGTCGCGCTTCCCCCAGGACCGACGGGGCCGGTCGGCGGTCAGCCGGCCTCCTCCTCCAGCAGCGCCAGCACCGACTTCTCCACCGCGTCGCGCGGCATCTCCGGCTGCACCGGCGCCAGCACCCCGTCGTGGTAGAGGTCGACCACGCGCGGGTCCACGTACGAGGTTCGGGCCACCGTCGGTGTGTTGCCGAGCAGCTCGGCCACCGAGCGCATCACCCCGGCCACGGCACGCCTGCGGGCGGTGGCGGACCGCTGCGGGCCCACGGTGGCCAGTTCGGCGGCGGCCAGCACCGTCGCGTGCCAGGTGCGGAAGTCCTTCGCGGTCATCTCGCCGCCGCTTGCGTCGCGCAGGTAGTCGTTCACCTCGTCGCTGCGCACGTCGCGCCAGGAGCGGCCGTCCCAGTAGCCGAACAGCCGCTCCTGGGCGCGCCGGCGGCGGCGCAGGTTGAGCAGCACCCGGCACAGTTCGGCGTCCTCGATCCGGCGGACCTGGTCGATGCCGCCCTTGGCCGGGAACTCGAACACCACGCACCCGCCCCGGGAGCGGGCGTGCTCGGGCCGCAGCGTGGCCACCCCGAACGTCGGGTCGTCCCCGGTGGCGTACTGGTCGCTGCCGACCCGGAACGCGCCCATGTCGAGCAGCCGGGCGACGGTGGCGAGCACCCGTTCCCGGCGCAGGCCGCGCAGCGCCAGGTCGTGCGTGACCCGGTCGCGTAGCGCGGGCAGCCGGTGCGCCACCTCCAGCACGTGGTCGAACTTGGCCTCGTCGCGCTTGCGCCGCCAGCCCGGGTGATAGAGGTACTGCTTGCGGCCCGCCGCGTCGATGCCGGTGGCCTGGATGTGGCCGTTCGGGTACGGCGAGATCCACACGTCCTGCCAGGCGGGCGGGATCACCAGCTCGCGCAGCCGGGTCAGCTCCCCGGCGTCGCGTACCGGCTCACCGGCCGGGTCGAGGAACAGCCAGCCCTTGCCGCGGCGCCGGCGCGCGTACCCCGGCCGGCCCGGATCGCTACGCCGCAACCGCACCGGAGACCCGTTCCACGTCGGCCACCGCAGCCACCACCTCGTCGATCCCGATGGCATCCAATGTCGGGTGGGTTCCTACCCCGCCCGACCCGGTCGAATCCGGGTTGACGGGCGTGGGCTCGATCGCACCCAGCGCCCGGTGCCGGGGCCGGTCCGGCGGTGGGCCCCAGTGTGCCGCCGGCACCGGGCCGAACAGCACCACCGAGGCGGTGCCGTAGCCGGTGGCGAGGTGCGCCACGCCGGTGTCCCCGCTGACCACCAGCCGCGCGTCCGCGACGAGCGCGGCCATCTCGGCCAGTCCGGTCCGGCCGGCCAGCACCGCCCGCGGCGGCAGCCCGGCGTCGCGGGCGACCCGCTCGGCCAGCGCCCGCTCGTCCGGCGAGCCGGTCACCGCCACCCGGTGCCCGCGCGCGGCCAGCTCCCGGGCCAGCCCGGCGAACCGGTCCGCCGGCCACCGCTTCGCCGGGATCTTGCCGCCCGGGTGCAGCAGCGTCACCCCGGCCGGCACGCCGGTCGCCGCCGGGCGTCGCAATGCCAGGTCACCCGGGACGGCCGGCAGCCCGTACGCGTGCAGCAGCCGGCACCAGCGGCGGACCTCGTGCTCGTCGTCGTCCCAGGCCGGGCCGTCCGGGTGCCCGGCGCCCGGGTTGCGGTAGGCCAGCACGCGGCCGGGGCGGACGGCGGCCAGCGCCCGGTGCGACTGCGGTCCCCGGCCGTGCAGGTTGACCGCCACCTCCGGTGCCGGCCCCGTCCACCCGATCCGGTCCGGCCCGGTGGTGGGCAGCACCCGGTCGACCGCCCCGGTCAGCTCCGCCAGCGGCGTCAGCCAGGCCGGCGCGGCGAGCACCAGTTCCCGGCCCGGCAGGCCGGCGCGCAGGCCACGCAACGCCGGCACGGCGGTCGCCAGGTCACCGACCCCGAGCGCGCGCAGCACCAGGATCACGGGTACGAGGACTCCTGCGCGGCGCAGACCACCATCTCGCGTACCGCGCAGCCGGCCGGCTGGGACAGCGCGAACATGACCGCGGCGGCGGTGTCGGCGGGCTCGTTGAGCACCGCGTCCGGGCCGGGGCGGTACTGCGCGTCCCGCTCGTCGAAGAACGCGGTCCGCATCCCGCCGGGGATCAGCAGCGTCACGCCGACCGCTCCGGCGAGTTCGGCGGCGAGCGCCCGGGTGAACCCGACCACCCCGAACTTCGCCGCGCAGTACGCGGTCGCGTCACTGACCGCCTTCACGCCCAGCGTGGAGGCGACGGTGACGATGCTGCCCCGGGACGCCTCCAGCCAGGGCAGCGCGGCCCGGATCACCGCGGCCGTGGCGAGCAGATCGACGGTGACGATGCGTTCCCAGGTCTCGGCCGGGATGTCGGCGAGCTTCCCGGGCACGTCCATCCCGGCGGCGGTGACCACGGCGTCCAGCCCGCCGGAGCGTTCCGCGAGGTCGCGGGTGCCGGCCTCGGCGGCGCGGGTGTCGGCCAGGTCGCACTCGACCCACGGCACCCCGTCGGCGGGGCGCTGCCGGTCCAGCACCAGCGGGCGTCCCCCGGCGCGGGCCACCGCGGCGACCACCGCCGCGCCGAGCCCGCTGGAGCCGCCGGTGACCAGGACGGTCGGCCCGGCTCCGGGCGCGCCGGCGCTCACGCCGCCACCGTCGGACCGGCGGGCGCGACCGCGCCGGGTCGGATGCGTCGCTCGTTCATCGTGCTCCCTTCGCCGTGGACCGGACCTGCGCGACGGCCTCGGCCGGGTCGACCGGCGCGGCCGGCCAGCCGCCGCTGCCCCGCCCGGCCCGCGCCGCCGCGATCATGTCGGTGGTCGAGCGCCCGTCGAGGTACGGCACGACCACCGTGTGGCCGCCCCAGCGGGCCAGGATCTCCGTCTCGGGCAGCGTCTCCGGGCCGCCACCGCTGGCGTAGTCGCCGCCCTTGACCCAGATGTCCGGGCGCAGCCACGACAGCGCCGCCTCCGGGGTCGGCTCGTCGAAGATCAGCACCGCGTCGACGCAGCCGAGCGCGGCGAGCAGCCGTCCCCGGTCGCCCTGCGGCACGACCGGGCGCTCCGGGCCCTTGAGCCCGGCGACGCTGGCGTCGGAGTTGAGGCAGACCACCAGACAGTCGCCGAGTTGCCGGGCCGCCTGGAGCGTCGCCACGTGCCCGGCGTGCAGCAGATCGAAGCAGCCACCGGTGGCGACCACGGTGCCGCCGGCGGCGCGTACCCGGGCCACCACCTCGCCGGCCGCCCCGGCGCCGATCCGGTCCCCGCCGCCGGTGACCACCTCCGGGGCCACCGCGCGCACCGGCGCGGGCAGCGCGGCCGCGACGCCGCCGCCGGCCACGTACGCGGATGCCTCGGCGACCGCCTCCTGCACCGCCTCGGACACCAGCGCCCCCCGGGCCAGGGCGAGGGTCGCGGTGGACGCGAACCGGTCGCCCGCCCCGCATGTGTCCCCCTCGGCGGGCGGCGCCGGCACCACCAGGGGCGTGGATCCGGCGTGGCTGAGCAGCGCGCCGTCCCCGCCGAGCGTCACCGCGACCGCGCGCGCCTGCCAGCGGCGGCGCAACGCGTGCGCGCTGCGGGACGCGACGGCCAGGCGGGAACCACCCGGCGGCGTCTTCGCCAGCTCGCGGGCCTCCGGCTCGTTCGGGGTCGCCAGGTGCACACCGGGTACGGCGGCCGGTCCGCGCGGATGCGGATCCCAGACCACAGGTGCCCGGGTGGCGGTCAGCGCGGCGCGCAGCACCGGATGAGCGGCCACGCCCCGGCCGTAGTCGCTGACCAGCACGGCGGACGCGCCGGCGATCAGCCTCAGCACGGCGTCGCTGGGCTGACCCGGGGTACCGGCGCTCCCGCCCCGGTCGTGGCGCAGCAGCACCCGCCCACGCGCCCGCAGCCGGATCTTCTCCGGGGTGGCGCCGGCCAGCGGAAGCGCGTACAACCGGACCCCGGCGGCGGCGAGCAGCGTGCCCAGCCGGGCCCCGCCCGCGTCGTCGGCGACGGCGGTGACCAGCGCGACCTCGGCGCCCTGCGCGGCGGCGAAGACGGCGGCCAGCCCGGCGCCGCCGGGCCGGTCGGCGGAGACGGTCTCGTCCAGCACCGGCACCGGGGAGTCCGGGCAGAGCCGGTTCACCAGACCTTCGACGTCGCGGTCCAGCAGCGTGTCACCGAGCACCACCACCGGTCCCCTCATGCCGCGCCTCCCCGTCCGGCCGGCGCCGTCGGGTCCGGCTCGCCGACGACCACCTCGACGCCGGCGCGTACCGGCCCGGCCGCGGGCCGGGCGGCGAGCGCGGCGGGCAGCGCCAGTTCGACGTACTCGCAGAGCACGTGCGAGGCCACCAGGTGCAGTTCCTGCACCACCTGCCCGTCCGGCGAGTCGATCGCCAGGTGCTCGTGGCAGAGGTCGGCGAGGGGGTTGGGTGCGGGTCCGGTGAAGGCCCAGCAGCGCATGCCGGTCTGGTGGGCGGCGTGGGCGGCGGTGAGGAGGTTGGTGCTGGTGCCGCTGGTGGTCATGAGCAGGAGGTGGTCGTGGGGCCGGCCGTGGGCGCGGACCTGCCGGGCGAAGGTCTCGTCGTATCCGTAGTCGTTGGCGATGGCGGTGACGGCGCTGGTCTCGGCGTGCAGGGCGATCGCGGACAGGGGTTGGCGGTCGTGCCGGAGTTTGCCGACGAGTTCGGCGGTGAGGTGCTGGGCTTCGGCGGCGCTGCCGCCGTTACCGGCCACCAGCAGGCGGCCACCGGCGGCGAGCCGCTGCGCCAGTTCCTCACCCCAGCGGGCCAGCATCTGTTCCGCCTCCCGCAGCGGCAGCAGCGCGGCGGCCAGCAGGCTCAGGTGGTCCTCCAGCACGGTCGCGCCGGCGGCCGGCGTCCCGGCCGTCATCAGGCGACCACCCGGGTCGGGCGGCGCACGGTGGCCACCTCGCCGTACAGCTCGGTGAGGCGGTCCGCCGCGGTGGCCCAGGAGTAGCGGGTGCGGGCCCGCTCCAGCGCGGCGGTGGCGTACGCGAAGCGGCGGATCCGGTCGCCGAGCAGGCCCCGGAGCGCCGCGCCGAGGGCGGCCGGCTCCCGGGGCGGCACCAGGTCGCCGGTGCGTCCGGCCACCACCGTGTCGATCAGCCCGCCGACGGCAGTCGCGACCACCGGTACGCCGCAGGCCATCGCCTCCAGCGGAGTGAGCCCGAACGGCTCGTACCAGGGTGCGGCCACGAGCACGTCGGCCGACCGGTACCAGCGGCCCATCTCCTCCCGGGGGACCGCGCCGACCAGCCGGACCCGGTCGGCGACGCCGAGCGAGTGGGCCAGCGCGCGCAGGCGCAGCGCGTACGGGTCGGTCTCCAGCAGTCCGGCCGGTGGCCCGCCGACGACGACGCACTCGGCGTCCGGCACCTCGGCGACGGCCCGGATGACGTCCTGGAAGCCCTTGCGTTCGACCAGCCGGCCGACGGTGAGGATGCGGGCCCGGCCGCCGTCGCGGTCGGCGACCGGGCCGAGCGGGGAGAACGTGGTGAGGTTCACCCCCGACGGCACCACTGTCATCCGGGACCGGGGCACGCCCATCCGGACCAGTTCGGCGACCTCGTCCTGGCACTGGGCGACCACCCGGTCCACCGAGCGGCCCAGCTTCCGCTCGTGCTCGACGCGGCCCGGGGGGCTGGTGTCCTGCACGCCCTGGTGGCGGCGCTTGACGGTGCCGAGCGCGTGGTACGTCTGCACCATCGGCACGCCCGCGCGGCGGGCCGCGGCGAGACCCGCGAGCCCGCTCATCCAGAAGTGCGCGTGCACCACCTCGGGCTGCCAGTCGCCGGTGCGCCACCGGTCGGCAAGCCACTGCCCGAACGACGGCATGTACGGCAGCAGGTCGTCCTTGGCCACCGGTTCGGCCGGCCCGGCCGGTACGTGCACCACCTCGTACCCGTCCGGGGTGCGGACGCTCACCGGCAGGTCCACCGCGTCGAGCCGGGTGTAGACGCGCACGTCGTGACCGGCGGCCGCGAGCGCGGCGGAGAGCTCCGCGACATGCGTGTTCTGGCCACCGGCGTCCTCCCCGCCGAGGACGGCGAGCGGGCTGGCATGCTCCGAGATCATCGCGATGCGCATACTTCCTCCTCCAGCAGCCGGTCCCAGTCGGCGAGGAATCGCTCCAGGCCGTAGCGGTCCCGGGCGGCGGCCCGGGCCACGGCGCCCGCCCGGCGGGCGGACTCCCTGTCGTCCAGCAGGCCACGGGCGGCGTCGACGAGCGTGTCGACGCGGGTGGACAACGCGCCCGCAGCCGGTGGCACCGCCTCCACCGCCTCGGTGGTCGCCAGTGCCACCACGGGCATGCCCATGGTCATGGCCTCGATGAGGCTGAGGCCGAGTGAGGTCCAGCGGCACAGGTGCAGGTACGCGCGCCGTTTGGCGAGTTCGGCGTGCATGGCGTGCTGGGGTACGTCGTCGTGGCTGGTCAGCCTGTCCTCGGGCAGGCCGAGGTGGGCGGCCAGACCGTCCACCTTCATCCCGTAGACGTCCAGCGGCGCCAGCGCGGCGAACCGGGCGAGCAGGTCGGTGCCGGTGACCCGCCAGCGGCGTACCGGCTCGTTGATGACCACGGCGAGGCGGTCGAGTTCCCCGGTCCACTCGACGGCCGGCGGTACGACGCCGTGGTCGACGACTGTGGTGCGGGTGCCGCCGTTGTCCCAGAACAGCTCGTTGAACGCGGTGACGTGGGTGAGCAGCAGGTCGTCGCGGCCGGCCATCGGGTGCCGCGTGTTCGGCACGTCGCCTTTCGGCGTGTTGTGCTCGACGTAGATGGCCGGCACGTCCCGCCCGGGCCGGCGGCCGAGCCACTCGGCGGCCAGGTCGAGTTCCTCGGGGCGTTGCAGGATCACCAGGTCGACGTCGGTGTCGCGCAGCTCGTCGGGAGTGACCTCGACGGCGCTGTCCGGCCACGGGTAGGTGCGCGCCCGGCCCAGCCCGTACGGCCCCCGGTCAGGGGTGACCGGCACCAGGTAGCGGTGCTTGCCGTGCACGAAGGAGGTCGTCCACGACCCGTGGACGTGCCACAGCAGGATGTTCATCCGGCCACCCCGCCCGCCACCGGCGCCGGCACGCCGAGCAGCCGCAACGCCTCCAGCACCCGTCCCGGCTCGACAGCCGACAGGCACGGGTGCCCGGGCACCGGGCAGACGGTGGCACGGGTGTCCCGGCACGCCGCCCCCGCGTCGCCGAGCCGCACCGTCGGCACCCGGTACGGTCCCCACTGTCCGAACGGCACCGTCGGGGCGAACAGGCTCACCACCGGCACGCCGAGCGCGGCGGCGAGGTGCGCCGGTCCGGTGTTGCCCACCACCAGCGCCCCGGCGCCGGCGATCACCGCCGCCAGGTCGTCCAGCCCGGTCCGCCCGCCCAGGTCCACGCCGCCCGCCGCGGCGACGCGCGCGGTCAGCTCCCGCTCGTCCGGCCCGCCGGTGACCACGACCCGGTAACCGGCCGCGCCGAGCACCCGCACCACGCGGGTGGCCAGTTCCTCCGGGCAGGCGCGGGTCTCCACCGACGAGCCGGGGTGCAGGACCACGTAGCCGGGCTCGCCGGCGTCCGCCGCGCGCGGCGGAAGCCGGTCGGTGCGGATGCGCAGCGCCGGTTCGTCGTGGCCGGGCAGCGCGAAGCCGGCGGCGGCCGCGAGCGACAGGGCACGTTCCGGTTCGGGTACGCCCGCCGGAACGCGGTGGCGGACGTCGAGCAGGCTGCCCGGGTAGTCGTCGCTGATCGCGCTGATCCGCGGTATCCCGGCCATACGCAGCAGCAGCGCGAGGGGCAGGGCGGACTGGTGGAAGGAGGTGAACACGACGGCCTCGTCGGCGCGTACCTCCGACAGCCGGTCGGTGAGCGCGCGCACGGCGCCGGGGTCGACGGGCGGGGCGGGCGCGTCGATCCACGGCAGTGGCGCCTCGATGATCTCGTCCACGCCGGGGAGCAGGTCGGCGGCGGCCCGGCCGCGTGGCCCGCACAGCAGCACCACCCGCTCCGCTCCGGCCGCTACCGCCCGGATGCCCGGCCCGGTCACCAGCACGTCGCCCGCCGCGTCGCTGCGGACCACCAGCACCGTCCCGCGACGCGACCGGCGCGCGGGGTGCGGCGCGGCAGTCAGGCGCATCCGGGCCAGCACGATGCCCACCGCGTCCGGCAGGTCGGCCGCGACAGTGGGCGCGGCGGCCACCTCGGCGGCCCGCGTCGCCGGCGTCGGCACCATGATCGCGGCGGCGCCCGCAGCCGCGGCGGCTGCCGTGTCCGCGCCGATGTCACCGATCAGCACACACCGGGTCGGCGTGGTGCCGAGCGCGCGGGCTGCCTCGTGGACGAGGCCGGGCGCGGGCTTGCGGCAGGCGCACCCGTCGGCTTCCGCGTGCGGGCAGATCACCCAGTGGTCGAAGGGCCCGAGCAGCTCCTCCACCCGGGCGTTGACCAGGCGCAGGTCGTGCGCGGTGAAGTACCCCCGGGCCAGGCCGGACTGGTTGGTGACCACCGCCAGCCGCAACCCGGCAGCCCGCAACCGGTCCAGCGCCTCCCGGGCGCCGGGCACCGGCCGTACCTTCTCGGGGTCGCCGTTGTACGGCACGTCCTCCACGAGCGTGCCGTCCCGGTCCAGCAGGACCGCGTCGTACAGGCCGGACGGGAACCGGTCAGCACCCGGGTCAACCCGGGCTGACCTGCACTGATCCCGCTCCTGGTCCCGTCGCACGGGCGGCGGGTTCCCGAGGCCCCGAGGAGTAAACGTCGGCGTCGGCGCCAGGCCGCCCCGCCGGTGCCGCACAGCCGGGTGCACGACTGCCACGACCGGCCCGATCCGGCGATACCCGCCGCCCCGGAGAAGCTAACCAGGATCGCCGTTAGCGACCGCCCGCGCGGGGGTACCGCTCGGTGATGGCGGTTGTGGAGAAGGTGATCGACGCGCCCCCGGAGCACGTCTTCGAGGTGCTCGCGGACGGGTGGACGTACAGCGACTGGGTGGTGGGCACCGCGCACGTGCGGGACGTGGACGACACGTGGCCGCGCGTCGGCAGCCGGCTGCACCACCGGGCCGGGCCGTGGCCGTTCTCGCTCCAGGACAAGTCGACGGTGCTGGAGTGCCAGGTGCCGCACCGGCTGGTGCTGCGCGCCGGACTGTGGCCGGCCGGCGAGGCGATCGTGGCGTTCGTACTCGAGCCGCTCGACGACGGCCGGACCCGGGTGACGCTCGGCGAGGACTTCGCCGCCGGGCCGTTGCGATGGATCCGGACCAAGCTCAACGACCTGGTGCTGCATCTTCGTAACCGGGAGACGCTGGCCCGGCTGTCCGACATCGCGACGCGGCAGAAGCCGGAGCGGTGATCGATCGCCGGCGGGGCGTCTGTGCGGCCGCCGTGCGAGGGACTGGCTACCCTCTCAGGTGAACCTGTCGGCTGACCGAGGATGTCCGTGATGATCGAACCCGTGCAGTTACCCTCCCCGTGGGGGGATGCGCGCCTGACCGTCGTCGTTCCGACCTACAACGAGGCGGGCAACCTCCCCGTGCTGGTCGAGCGCCTCCTCGCGCTGCCGCTGCCGGGGCTGAAGGTGCTGGTCGCCGACGACAACTCCCCGGACGGGACCGGCGAGGTCGCTGACAAGCTGGCCATCGAGCACCCGGACCGGGTGATGGTGGTGCACCGCCCGGGCAAGGAGGGCCTCGGCCGGGCGTACGTGGACGGCATCGGCCGGGCGCTCGACGACGGCGCGGACTTCGTCGCGCAGATGGACGCCGACCTGTCGCACCCGCCGGAGGCGCTGCCCGGCATGCTGGGCGCGCTGCTGTCCACCCAGGCTTCGGTGGTCATCGGCTCCCGGTACGTGCCCGGCGGCGAGCTGGACGAGAACTGGCCGCTGTACCGGCGCGCGCTCAGCGGCTGGGCGAACCTGTACGTGCACACGCTGCTGCGGGTCCGCATCCGCGACCTGACCGCCGGCTTCAAGATCTGGCGGGCGGACGCGCTGCGCGCGATCGGGCTGGACCGGGTCCAGTCCAACGGCTACAGCTTCCAGGTGGAGATGCACTACCTCGCCACCAAGCTGGGCCACACGATCCTGGAGGTGCCGATCCGCTTCGAGGAGCGCCGCGACGGCGACTCGAAGATGACCACCGCCACGAAGATCGAAAGCGCGCTGATGCCGTTCAAGCTGCGCAGCCGGCACCGCAACCTGGACTCCTGACCCGCTCTCCCGCACCTCCACCGCGCCCTCACGCTGCGTCGTTGTCACCGCGCGTGAGGGCGCGGTCGTCTCGCCACCGTCCCTCGTCGGCCCCTTTGCTCTGCAGCCATCGGCGCAGCACCGCCCGAGCAGGGACTCTGTCCGGGACACCGTTTCGCCGGGCACCTGCGGCGGACACGGTGCGTGACCGATGCGTATGCGGGTGCAGAGCAAAGGCGGTGGTGCGTGGATACCGCCGGGGCAGCGCCGAATACTCAGCGTGACGCACCGTGAACGGCCAGCCGTCGATTGCGCGGCGGTATCAGCCCTCGCTGCAGTCGGCGGTCAGCCGACACCGCTTGAGCGCCTCGTCGCGAACAGCTCGCAGATCTTGGTAGGAAACGGCCCCCATAGGGGCACTTTCGTACCAAGATCTACGGCTGCTTCCGGGTGGAGGCGCGGTCGGGTCAGCGGTAGAGGGTGCGGTGGGCGGCGGCGATCGTGCGGGCGTACACCTCGCCGGTGACCGCCCGGTCGCGTGCCAGCGCGGCCCGCGCCGCGTTCGCCCCCGGCGCGCCGTGCACGCCGCCGCCGGGGTGGGCGGAGGCGCTGGCCAGGTAGAGCCGGTCGACCGGGGTGTCGGCGCGGCCCAGGCCGGGGATCGGCCGCAGGAACAACTGCTGGTACGCCGCGGCGGTGCCCCCGCCGAGCGCTCCCCCGACCAGGCTCGGCTCGGCGTCCTCCAGGTCGGCCGGGCCGGCCACGTGCCGCCCGACGATCGACGCCCGGAACCCGGGTGCCGCCGCCTCCAGCACCTCCTCCATCCGCTCCACGTGCCCCGCCACCTCCTCGGCCCGCCAGTCGCGGCGGAACGGCAGGTGGGTGTAGGACCAGAGCGACTCGGTGCCGGGTGGCGAGTGGCTCGGGTCGGCCACCGAC
Source organism: Micromonospora sp. AB353 (assembly GCF_049538395.1). Taxonomy (NCBI): domain Bacteria; kingdom Bacillati; phylum Actinomycetota; class Actinomycetes; order Micromonosporales; family Micromonosporaceae; genus Micromonospora; species Micromonospora sp. AB353. The sequence continues at coordinate 99,402 of NZ_JBMVFV010000001.1, forward strand.
ATCTGCCCCACCAGCAGGAACGGATCCCGTGGCAGCTCGCCGCGGGCCAGCTCGGCCGCGTACGTGGTGAGCCCGTCGAGGTCGGCGCCCAGGTGCACGGTGCCGGCCCCGGCCAGGTCGCGGTTCGTCCACGGCACCGGCGCGGACAGCGCCCAGTCGACCTTGAGGGTGGAGCCGTCCCACTTGAAGTGCGCCAGGTCCTCCACCATCCGGGGCGGCAGCGCCGCCGCGCCGACCAGGTCGAGGAAGAGCGCCGGGGCGGGTACGTCGGCGAGCACCGCGCGCCGGGCCCGCCAGTCGGTGCCGCCGGCGGTGCGCACGCCCATCGCCCGGCCCCGGGCGGTGAGCACCCGCTCGACCCGGGCGCCGTACGTGATCCGCCCGCCCCGCTCGACCAGCCGCGCGACGAGCGCGTCGGTGATCTTCTGGGCGCCGCCGATCGGCACCGGCCAGCCCACCTGCTGGCCGAGCATGGCGAGCAGCCAGCCGTACACCCCGGAGCCGGCGTCCTCCGGGGACAGGTCGGTGTGCAGGGCGCAGCCGGCCAGCAGGACCGTGCCGCCCTCGCCCTCGAACAGTTCCGCGCCGAGCTTGCGGACCGGTAGCACGAGGCGGCGGGCCAGGCGGAGCGCGCCGCCGACCCGGAGCTGCCGCAGCAGACCCAGCCCGCCGCGTACCGGCGGGAACGGGGTGGTGATGGTCTGCAGCATCGGCTCGGCCACCTGACACCAGTCGGCGTACGCGTGCCGCCAGCGCTCCCCGTCGCCGGGGGCGAACGCCTCCAGCGAGGCGGCGGTGGTGTCCAGGTCGCGGTTGACCACTGCGGCGCGGCCGTCCGGGAGCAGATGCGCCAGCACGTCCGGCGCGTGCGTCCAGGACAGGCCGTGCCGGTCCAGGTGCAGCCCGTCGAGCACCGGGGAGGCGTAGCCGAGCGGGTAGAAGGAGCTGTAGAGGTCGCTGAGGTAACCGGGCGCGGTCACGTACGCAGAGCGCACGGCCCCGCCGGGCGCCTCGGTGGCCTCCAGGACCTCGACGTCCCAGCCGGCGTCCACCAGCAGGTTCGCGGCCACCAGCCCGTTGTGCCCGGCCCCGATGACGACGGCGTCTGCGGTGGAGGTCATCGGATCCGGCTACCCGGACGCTCACCGGGCGAAACGCGTTTGTCCCGCCCAGGCCGGGGCAAGCACGGCCGCATGTACACGGTTGCGCAGCTCATTGGTGGGGTGTGGGGCGCCGGCGGCGAGGGCGGCGAGCTGGTCGTCCACGATCCGGCGGACGGTTCGCCGGTGACGCGGACGCCCGTCGCGACGGCCGACGAGGTGGCCAAGGCGGTGGAGGCGGCCCGGGGCGCGGCGGCGGAGTGGGCGGCGACCGCACCGGCGGAACGGGCCGCGGCGCTGCACCGGGCGGCGGACGCGGTCGAGGCGGCGGCCGACGAGCTGGCCGAGGCGACCACGGCGGAGATGGGCAAGCCGCTCGACGACGCGCGGGGCGGGGTGGCGGCGGGCGTCGGCACCCTCCGACAGTACGCCGAACTGGCCCCCGTCCGGGGCGGCCGGACGCTGCACGGCGCGCACGACGCGCTGGACTTCATGGCCCCCGAGCCACGCGGCGTGGTCGCCGCGATCACCCCGTGGAACGACCCGGTGGCGGTGTCCTGCGGCCTGCTCGGCGCCGCGCTGGTCACCGGCAACGTGGTGGTCTACAAGCCGAGCGAGCGGACCCCCGCCACCGGCTGGCTGCTGGCCCGCGCGCTGGACTCGGCGCTGCCGGCCGGGGTGCTGTCGCTGCTCACCGGCGGTGGCGAGGTGGGCGCCGCGCTGGCCGGGCAGGACTTGGACGTGATCGCCCACGTCGGTTCCACCGCCACCGGCCGGGCGATCGCCGCCGCGGGCGCGCGGACCGGGGCGAAGGTGCTGCTGGAGAACGGTGGCAGCGACCCGCTCGTGGTGGACGCGGACGTCGACCCGGTCTGGGCGGCCGAACAGGCGGCGCTCGGGTGCTTCGCCAACGCCGGTCAGATCTGTGTGGCGGTGGAGCGGATCTACGTGCACCGCGACGTCGCCGAGGGCTTCCTGGACGCGCTCGTGGCGCGTGCCGAGGCGCTCACCGTGGGCCCCGGCCGTGACCCGGTAACGCAGCTCGCGCCGCTGGTGGACCGGCGGCACCGGGACCACGTGCACGGGCAGGTCACCGCCGCGCTCGCCGACGGCGCCCGGGCACGCGCCGGCGGCGAACTGCCGGACGGGCCGGGCGCGTTCTACCCGGCGACGGTGATCGAGGGCTGCCGGCACGACATGGCGCTGGTCCGCGAGGAGACGTTCGGGCCGGTCGCCCCGGTGGTCGTGGTCGACTCGTTCAGCGAGGGGCTGCGCTGCGCGGCCGACTCCCCGTACGGCCTGGCCGCCACCGTGCTGACCGGCTCGATGAGCCACGCCCAGCGCGCCTGGCGGGAACTGCCGGTCGGCACCGTGAAGATCAATTCGGTGTTCGGCGGGGCGCCGGGTGGGGCGGCCCAGCCGCGCCGGGGCAGCGGTCAGGGCTTCGGGTACGGCCCGGAGCTGCTGGACGAGTTCAGCACCGTGAAGGCGGTGCACCTGGAGGCACCGGGCGGCGGCCACTGGTGAGACGGCACGACACGAGCCCGGGACCGAGGCGGTCCCGGGCTCGACGCGTACCCCCAGGGGTCAGCGACTCCCGCGGGCCTTGCGGGTCGCGTTGTTGTTCGCCTTCTCGATCGCCTTGACCAGTTCCGGCTTGGTCATCCGGGACCGGCCGCGCACGTCCAGTTTCTTCGCCACCTCCATGAGGTGGTCCTTCGTGGCGTTGGCGTCCACCCCGCCGGCCGTCGGCGCGCGCCGGGCCGGGCCACCGCCTTCGGCCTGCTTGTCGCTGGGCCCCTTGCGGCCCTTGGGCTCCCAGTGGTCGCCCACCTTCTCGAACTCGTGCTTGACAGCGGCGAAGGCGGTGCGGTGTGCCCGCTCCCCCTCGCCGTACGTCTCGACTGCCGAGTCGTGCGTCTTCTCCCAGGTCCGCTGCGCCTTCGCCGGGGAGCGCCGCAGCGTGCTGGGCAGTACCTCGCGCCCGGGCATCTCGTCCTCCTGGAGTCTCGATCGGCTGTCTGGTGTGGTTCCCTGCCGCCCGGCGGGCAAACCGGCACCCGGTTTGTCGATTTCTCCCCGGGGGTACCGCCCGCCCACGCCCGGTGGCGGGGCCTGGAGGAGGCGGACATGACCGTGACGACACCACAGACGGTCGGCGGCCGGACACGGTCCCGCCTCCCGCGCCGGATCCGGCAGCTCAACTGGCGCACCTGGCGCGGTGTACTGGTGCGCAGCGGCAAGGGTTTCGTCACCGACAACTGCGCGGACTGGGCGGCGGCACTCACCTACTACGGGGTGCTGGCGCTGTTCCCGTCCACGATCGTGGTGGTGGCGCTGGTCGGCCTGGTCTCCGACGGCCCGCGCACCGTCGACACCGTGATCGACCTGGCCCGGGAGATCGGCGCCGGTTCGGTGGTCGGCAACGACGCGTTCGTGGGTGTGGTGCGCAACGTGGTCGAGCAGCAGGGCTCGGCGAAGGTGCTGCTCAGCTTCGGTCTGCTCGGCGCGCTCTGGTCCGCGTCCGGGTTCATCGGCGCGTTCACCCGCGCCTCCAACGCGATCTACGGGGTACGGGAGGGCCGGCCGTTCTACCGGCTGCGCCCGTTGCAGATCGGCATGGCCGCGGTGACGATCGTGCTGCTCGCGGTGGTGGCCACCGGGCTGATCGTCAGCGGCCCGGTCACCGACGCGGTGGGTGACCTGCTGCACGCCGGGGCGGTGGCCCGCACCACGTGGTCGGTGGCGAAGTGGCCGCTGCTCGCCGTGGTCGCGATGACGCTGCTGTCGCTGCTGTTCTGGATCGCGCCGAACGTCCGCCAGCCGCGGTTCCGCTGGCTCACCCCGGGCGGCGCGCTGGCGCTCGTGGCCTGGGTGCTCGCGTCCTTCGGCTTCGGCCTGTACGTGGCGAACTTCGGCTCGTACGACGTCACGTACGGCAGTCTCGGCGCGGTCATCGCGTTCCTGGTGTGGCTCTACCTGTCCAACTGCGCGTTGATGCTCGGCGTGCAGGTGAACGCGGAGCTGCAACGCGGGCGGGCGATGCAGGCCGGGGTCGAGGAGCCGGACGACCCGGTGCTGCCGCCCCGCGCCCCGGCCGGCGACGAGAAGACGGACGGGGAGAAGACGGCCGACCGGTTGCCGCCCGGATGACCGGCTCTCCCGGGCGGCGCCGGTTTACCGGCGGTCCCCCGGGGCATCTCCCAAGGCATGGAACGTGGCAGCAGCAAGCACTCGCCCAGGGTCGACGACCAGATGAGCAGCGAGGTCAGCGGTCTCGTCCAGAGCGCCGGCACCGGCGGTTCGCGGGCCGAGGAGTTCCGGATCCCGGAGCCGGCCGGCGAGGACCAGCCGGAGGCCACCACGGCGCCGGCCGGGGAGCTGCGCAGCGGCACGCCGCAGGGCATGAGCTCCGAGGACGTCGAGGCGCGCAGCCGTCTGGGGCGGTTCATCACGATGACCGCCCTGCCCGGTGACCGGGAGGCGCTGCTGGCGAACGCGCGGGAGAACGAGGCGCCGACGGACATCGTCGCCGCCCTGGAGACCCTGCCCGCTGACGCCCACTACCAGACGATCTCCGAGGTGTGGGCCGCACTCGGGCACAGGAACGAGACGACGCGCTGGTGAGCGGGCCGGCCCACGGCCCGTACGAGACACCCACCGGCGGAACAGGAGGAACCCCGACATGAGTGGCGTTACCGAGCACGTGGACGTGGACGTCCCGATCCGGACCGCGTACGACCAGTGGACCCAGTTCGAGGAGTTCCCGCACTTCATGGACGGCGTGCAGGAGGTCCGGCAGCTCTCCGACACGATGACCCACTGGACCGTCGAGATCGCGGGCGTGAAGCGCGAGTTCGACGCCGAGATCACCGAGCAGCTGCCGGACGAGCGGGTGGCCTGGCGCTCCACCGGGGGCACCCAGCAGGCGGGCGTGGTGACCTTCCACCGCCTCGACGAGGGGCACACCCGGGTCACGCTGCAGATGGAGTTCGAGCCGCACGGCGTGGTCGAGCAGGCCGGCGACAAGCTGGGCGTGGTCGACCGGCGCGCCAAGGGCGATCTGGAGCGGTTCAAGCAGTTCATCGAGCGGCGCGGTCAGGAGACCGGCGCCTGGCGCGGTGCCGTCGACCGCCCCACCCCCTGAGCCACCTCCCCCGTACCCGAGTCTGGATGGCCGCCGGCGGTGCCGGCGGCCATCGCCGTGTCCGGCCGTTTGCGATCATCCGGTCCGGGTACCGCAGGGGAATGACCGACAACGACCGCCACGTGTGGCGCGACGAGGACCGCACTCCCCTGCACGAGCTGGACCAGGCCATCGCCCGGTCGGCCACGGACGGCCAGGGCGACGACGTCACCGCCAACGACGCCGGCGAGGAGGCCGCGTTCGGGCACGGCCCGGAGGCGGTGGACCGGGGCGCCGGCCCGGAGGCCGAGCGGCGTGAGATGACCGATGCGGACCGGGCGTACCGGCCGTCGACGATCGGGCGGACCGGCCCCGACAGCATGTGATCGCCGGGCGGCTGCGGGCACCCGTGCCGATGCCCGCGGCCGCCGGATTCATGCTCGGCCGAAACGACAGAAAGTGCGGTACGGACGGCCGGGAAAACGGACAGCCCATCTAGAATCGGCCGAACGGCTGACGGCACTCCCCCTGATGCGCGCAAGACTTTCGGGATGCAACAGGGCTCCGGTTTCCTCTCCAACCGTCAGCGCAAGCTCGCGTGGCTGGGCTTCCTGCTCGCCGCGATCCAGGCTCCGGTCTCCGCCCGGTTCACCGAAGACAGCTCCTGGCTGTTCAGCCTGGTGGTGGCGCTGATGGTCGCGACCGTGATCATCGCCGACGACGGCGCCCGCCGCCGCCCGGCCGACGCACGCTCCTCCGACTGAGTCAGCGTGTGCCGGGGCGCGCCTCGTGCCCCGGCATCCCCCGGCTGCGGCGGCGCTCCTTCATCTCCGCCTCGTAGAGGTGCCGCCGGCCCTCGACCAACTCGTCGCGGGCCTGCCGGTCCAGCTCCCGGAAGAGCGCGTAGTAGCCGTCGTCGAAGTCCTCGACGATCTGGAACGTCCACCGCCCGGCGATGACGTTGCGGCCGAGCAGTTCCCTGTCGATCCGCTCGGCGAGCGCCGGGTGACCGGCGGCGCGGAACATCTCCACCGCGTCGTCGAGCATCAGGTCGGCGTGGCCGATGAGCTGGTGCAGTTCGTACAGGTGTCCGCGGGCCCGCTCGACGCACTCCAGGGCCTCGCCGAGCTTGCCCAGCGCCTCGACCGTGGCGTCACTCACTCCCTCCGGGCGCCGGTGTGCCAGGTCCGGTCCGTCGGCCCGCTGTCCCATCGTGTCCCTCCGTGACCCCGGTCGCGTGCTCTGCGTACCGGACTTCTGCCCCCGCACGGGCGACTCAATCCCGCCGGACGACGCGACGGCTCCCCCGGACGACCCGGGCATCCCCCGCTCGGCCGAGGCCGGCCCGCGGCGGGCGGCGTTAGCCTCGGACACCATGCGCGTGCCGAACAACCGGGTCGCGACCCGCCGCTCCGCGGCCGTGGCCGCGCGGACGACCCTCACCTCGCTGACCGCCGCCGTCGGCACCGCCGGCCTCGCCGCGGCCTACGCGAACCCCGGGCTGCTCGCCGAGGTCGACCAGCACGCCGCCGGGGTACGCGACACCCTCGACGGCGACCGCCGGCCACTGACGGTGGCGGCGCTGGCCGGGTACGCCGAGGGTCTGCGCGACGCGGCGGCCGAGCACGGCTGGACGCCGCCGGCCGAGCCGGACTGGTCCGCGCCGGACTGGACGCTCACCCGCCTGCTCGCGGTGTGCCTGCTGGCCCGTGGACTGGACCCGCGCCACCTGGCCTGACCCGGACACGGCTACGGGGCGCCCGCGATCGCCCCGCGGACACCCCGTCAACCGTTGCCGTCAGCCGTTCGGCCGGCGGAACTGCTGTGTCTCGTCGCCCATCTCGCCGGAGCGGTACGTGCCCGCGCCCGACATGGACGACTGCGGCGCCGCCGGTGCCGGTTGCCCGCCCCGGTCGGCCATCCGCCGCTCGTAGTCGCCGCGGCCGGCCTGCTGCGCCTGCCGCTGCTGCCGGATCGCCCGGGACTCCTCGGCGGCCCGGTGCAGCCAGCCGTCCCAGCGGTCCTGCATCGGCTTGACCAGACCACCACCGACACCGACGATCAGGATGCCGGCCACGGTGGCGAGGAACGCCACGAGCACCGGCGTGGTCACCGTGGTGGCGATGCCCACCTGGTTCAGCGCGGCGATGATCCCGAGCGCCAGGATGAAGATCGCCGTCACGTCGGCCAGCACCCGGCCGTACGAGAGCCCGCCGAGCGCACCCGAGACCAGGTCCCGGACGGCGTTGGCGATGGCGGCGGCGATCACCACGATCACGATCGCCACGAAGGCCCGCGGCAGCCAGGACACCACCCCACGGATCAGGTCGCTGATCGCGTTCGGTCCCCACACCCCGAAGGCGAACTGCAGGGTGAACAGCAGGACCGCGTAGTAGGCCAGTTTGGCCAGGATGTCGCTGGCGTCGTACTTGGTGCGTTCCAGGGCCCGTTTGACGCCGCCGCGTTCGACGGCGCGGTCGAACCCGACCCGTTCCAGTGCCGCGTCCACGATTTTGAGGACGGCTCGGGCGATGAGCCAACCCACGACGAGGATCGCGATGAACGCGATCGCCCGCGGTACGAAGAGCAGCACCGACCTCCAGAAGTCGGTCCAGGCCGCACTGATGTCGACCTGTCCGACCGCGAGGGTTTTCGGCATGATGTCCCTCCTGTCGCGTGAACTGCGCCGCCCGCATACCCGGTGACCTGGGCAGCACGCCGGGCCGGACCGGGGCAATTTCCCGACATGGCTCGCCGAACCGGCCGTGACCTGCCCGAACATCCGCGCCTGGCGGCACCCGTATCCGCCACGGACGCATGATCGGAACCACCCGGCCACGCTCCGGTTAGGCTGCGGTCATGCCAGGCACCGTCGGTCGGGTTCCCACACCGTCCGCCCCCGCACCGGGAGCGCCCACCGATCCCGTCGCCGGCGGGCAGGCGGCCGGGGCCGCCCACCCGTGGGCCGGTACGCCGCTGGGCGCCCCGCACACCTGGGACCCCGCGGTCCGCGCCGTCGCGGACGTGGTGCTCGCCTCCCCGGTCCCGATGGCCCTGCTCCTCGGCGACGACCTGGTGGTCTTCTACAACGACGGGTACGCCGAGCTGATCGGCGACCGGCACCCGGAGGCGCTGGGCCGGCCGGCGGCCGAGGCGTTCGCCGAGGTGTGGCGCGACCCGGGCGCCGGCGAGGCGCTGGAGCGCGTCTACCGGCACGGCGAGCCGTTCCTGCAACGGGAGGCGGTGCTGCCGGCCGACCGGCAGGGTCCGACGGAGCCGGCCGTGTTCACCAGGGGTCACTGCCCGGTCCGCGACTCGGCCGGCCGCATCGTCGGCGTGCTCACCGTCTCGGCGCAGACCACCCAGCTGACCCAGCAGTTGCAGAGCCTGAGCGACTTCGCGGCGGCGCTGGCCGGCACGCTCACGCTCGACGACGTGGCCCGGGTGGCGCTGCGCTACTGCCTGCACTCCTTCGACGCCGACCGGGTGTCGTTCGCGGTGGACGAGGGCAGCGCGTGGCGGCTGGTCCGCCGCATCCGCGGTGAGCTGCTCGACGAGGCCGACGAACGGCTGCCCCCGCTGTGGCGGCGGATGTCCGCCGAGTCGGCGTTGCCCGCTGTGGTGACCGCGCGCAGCGGGGTCGCCTCGTTCACCGCCGACGGGCAGCCGCTGCGCGGCGTCGCGGCGGACCGGCACGACGAGAAGATCCGCGCGCTGGCGGCGCTGCCGCTGCGGACGACTGTGGTGCGGGGTTCGCTCACAGTGGGCTACCGGACGCCGCGGCCCTGGTCGCCGGCGGAACGGGCGCTGCTGGCCGCGTCCGCCGAACTCGTCGGCCAGGCCGCCGAGCGGGCCCGCCGTTTCGAGACCCAGCACGGCACCGCCCAGATGTTGCAGCGCAGCATGCTGCCGGAACGGCTGCCGGACCTGCCCCGGCTCCGGATCGCCGCGCGCTACGACCCGGGCGTGGACGGCAACGCGGCGGGCGGCGACTTCTACGACGCGTTCCTGCTGCCCACCGGCGCGCTCGGCGTGGTGCTGGGCGACGTGGCCGGGCACGACGTGCAGGCCGCCGCCCGGATGGGCCAGGTACGCGCCGCGCTGCGCGCGCTCGCCCTGGTCGACTCCCGGCCGGACGCGGTGCTCGACGGGCTGGACCGGCTGGTCGCCAGCCTCGGCGTCGAGGGCGGCACCCAGGAGCTGTTCGTGACGGTGGTGTTCGGCGTGGTCGAGGCGGACCGGGAGCTGGTCACGCTGGCCAGCGCCGGTCATCCCGCGCCGCTGATCCGCCGCGCCGGGCCCGGCGCACCGGTGGCCGAGTTCGTCGACGTGCCGCCCGCTCCTCCGCTGGGCCTGGGTGGACGGGCACGTACCGCCACCGTGCCGTTCCGCCCCGGCGACACGCTGCTGCTCTACAGCGACGGCGTGGTGGAGCGGCGCTGGCAGGACCTGGCCGCCGGGATGGCCGGGCTGGGCGCGGCGGTGACCGGGGCGGCCGGCGGCGATCCGCGCGCGCTGTGCGCGGTGGCGACCGCGTCGGTGCCGGGCGCCACCGAGGACGACGTGGCGGTGCTCGCCGTCGAGTACGCGGTGCGCCCCAGCCGGTCGGCGAGCATGGAGGTGCCGGCCGAGCCGACCGCGCCGAGCCGGGTCCGGCACTGGATGACCGCGCAGCTCGGCGAGTGGCGGGTGCCGGAGGCGGTGATCGGCGCGGCGGTGCTGTGCACCAGCGAGCTGACCACGAACGCCCTGCTGCACGCCGGCACCGCCGCCCGGGTCGAGGTCGACCTGTCCGCGGAGCGGCTGCTGGTGTCGGTGGCCGACTCGGGCACCCGGGGTCAGGTCACCCGGGCGCAGACCGACACGCTCAGCAGCCGGGGCCGCGGGCTCGGCCTGATCGAGGAGCTGAGCGACGCGTGGGGCACCGACCCGGCCGTACGCGGATCGACTGTGTGGTTCGAGATCCTCATTCCGGCGGGTGAGCCGCGCGTCGGCGACGCCCCGGCCGGGTAGGAGCCGGACATGGCCGACGACACGCGACGCGGTGTCCTGTTCGACGTGGACGGCACCCTGGTCGACACGACGTACCTGCACACGGTGAGCTGGTGGGAGGCGCTGCGCCAGGCCGACCACCGGGTGCCGATGGCGCGGATCCACAGGTCCATCGGCATGGGCTCGGACAAGCTCCTCGACCACCTGCTGGGCGCGGAGCGGGACCGGGACGCCGACGGCCGGCTGCGCGACGCGCACGACGCGCTGTACGCGGAGTACTGGGAGCGGCTGGCGCCGCTGCCCGGGGCGCGGGAACTGCTGCGCGCCTGCGCCGAACGCGGGCTGCGGGTGGTGCTGGCGACCTCGGCCGCGGAGCACGAGGTGACAGCGCTGCGCGCCGCGCTGGACGCGGACGACGTGATCGACTCGGTCACCTCGTCGGCCGACGCGCAGGAGAGCAAGCCGGCGCCGGACATCCTGGTCGCCGCGCTGGACCAGTCGGGGCTGGCCGCCGAGCGGGTGGTGTTCGTCGGCGACTCGGTCTGGGACGTGGCCGCGGCCGGCAAGCTGGACATCCCCTGCATCGGGCTGACCTGCGGCGGCACCGGCCGGGCGGAGCTGGCCGGCGCGGGCGCGGTGGCGGTCTACGACGACCCGGCGGCGCTGCTGGACGCCCTGCCGGACAGCGCCATCGCCACGCTCGGCTGACGGCCCGTCCGATCGACGGGCACGCGCACGCTTAACCGGGCCCGCTTCGGGGCACTGCTGGACTCCGCCGCCCGGTCCACGGGCGACCGAAGGGTGGTGTCGTGGAACCGGTCGATGTCGCGTTCGCTCTGCTGGGCGTCGGTGCGCTGCTGGCCGGGGTGCTGCCCCGGGTCCTGGAGCGACGGCCGCTGTCGATGCCGATCGCGTTCCTCGGGCTCGGCATGCTCGTGTTCGTACTGCCCACCGGTCTGCCCACACCGGACCCGCTGCGCTGGCCGGAGCTGACCACCCACCTCACCGAGGTCGGGGTGATCGTCGCGCTGATGGGCGCCGGTCTGAAGATCGACCGCCCGTTGAGCTGGGCCCGCTGGTCGTCGACGTGGCGGCTGCTGGCGATCGCCATGCCGTTGTGCATCGCCGCGGTGGCGCTGCTCGGCTGGTGGTGGGCCGGTCTGGTGCCGGCCGCGGCGCTGCTGCTCGGCGCGGCGCTCGCGCCCACCGACCCGGTGCTCGCCTCCGACGTGCAGGTGGGTGAGCCGACGGATGTGGAGGACTCGGAGGACGAGGTGCGCTTCGCGCTCACCTCGGAGGCGGGCCTGAACGACGGGCTCGCCTTCCCGTTCGTGTATGCGGCCATCGCGATCGCCACCACCGGGCTCGCGCCGTCCGGCTGGCTGGCCGAGTGGTTCGCCGTGGACGTGCTCTACAAGCTCGCCGCCGGGGTGGGTGGCGGGCTGCTCGTCGGCTGGCTGCTCGGCAAGCTGTTCTTCCGCGCCCCGAGCAAGCTGCGGCTGGCCCGGCACTCCGAGGGCTTCCTCGCGCTGGCCGCGACGTTCCTCGCGTACGGGCTGGTCGAGGTGATCGGCGGGTACGGCTTCCTGGCCGTGTTCGTGGCCGCCCGCGCGATCCGGGCCGCCGAGCGTACGCACGAGTTCCACTCCGTGCTGCACGACTTCGCCGAGCAGGTGGAGCGGCTGCTCACCGTGCTGTTGCTGCTGCTGTTCGGCGGCGCGGTGATCGGCGGGCTGCTCGCGCCGCTGACCTGGCCGGCAGCGCTGGCCGGGCTGGCCCTGGTGCTGGTGATCCGGCCGCTGGCCGGGTGGCTGTCGCTGCGCGGGGCGCCGGGCAAGCCGGCCGAGCACTGGGTCATCTCGCTGTTCGGCATCCGCGGCGTCGGCTCGTTCTACTACCTGGCGTACGCCACCAGCAAGACCGACTTCCCGCAGGCGGACCTGGTCTGGGCGACTGTGGGTCTGGTGGTGGTGGTGTCGGTGGTGGCGCACGGGATCGCCGCGACACCGGTGATGCAGTTGCTGGACCGGGAGGGCGAACGCACCGGCGAGGACACGCGGGCCGGGTCGGCGGCGCAACCGGTGGGCGCCACCGGCTGACCGGACCGGGCCGGGGCTATCCGCCCAGCCGGGCGGCGAGCGCGCGGCCCAGGTCCCGGCCGGAGCGCCAGGCGGTCTGTACGCGCGGGCGGCCGAACGCGTCACCGGCCAGGCCGATGCCGTCGTCGTCCAGGTGGAACGTGGCGCTCCCGGCGTGCGCGTCCGGGGAGGCGTACGTCCAGCGGTGCACGTGGCCCGACACCGCCGGCTCGGGGAGTCCGAGCAGGTCGCGGACCGCCTGCTCGATGGCCGGCCGGGCGGCGGTGGGCTGGAGCAGGTGCCCGGCGGCGAACCCGGCGGTGGTGTGCGCGACGAGCACCGGCGCGCCGTCGCCGCGCCGGTCGCCGTCGTCGCAGACCAGGCTGAGCACGGGGTGGTCGTTGACGAACGCGCCACGGAAGTCGGCCCAGCGGCGGGCCGGGAAGTGCAGCACCCCGGTCAGCGCCGACGACCAGCGTTGCGCGGCGACCGCCCGGGTCGCCTCGGCCAGCGCCGGGTCCAGCAGCAGCGCGGCCTGCGGGCCGGGCATGGCGAGCACGACGGCCTCGGCAGCGGTGCCGTCCACCCGGGGGCCGGGTCCGACTGTCATCACCAGCCGGTCGTGCGTCACCGGCAGGTCGGCGGCGAGGTGTTCGACGAGCGAGCGCAGCCCGCGCGGGGCGGCCCAGCGCATCGGGCCGGTGACCTGCTCGCGTCCGCGCGACCCGTATGCGACCAGCGTGTCGGTCCACTCCCGCGCCAGCCCGGCGTCCCGCCATCGGTCCACCACGGCGGCGAAGTCCGCGTCGTCCACGGTGAAGTACGCGGCGCCCAGGTCGGCCGGGCGGCCGTCGAAGCGTTTGCTGGCCATCCGCCCGCCGGTGACCCGGGCCCGTTCGCGTACCCGCACCGGGATGCCGGCCCGCGCCAACTCGGTCGCGCACGCCACCCCGGCGATGCCCGCGCCGACCACCACCACGCCCGCCCGCTCCGCCGTCACCAGATGATCGTAGGCGGCGGGCGGCATGAACCCACCGGGCCGGGGGTAGTGGTACACCTGTTCGAGGAGAGGTGATCAGCATGGCCGAGCGCGCCAACACCAGCGGCGGGAACGTGAACCCGGACGCCGCCGTCAAGGATCCGGACGACTGGGTCACCGGCGACGAGCCGCCCACCGCCGCCCAGGAGTCGTACCTGCACACCCTGGCCCAGGAGGCGGGCGAGCCGGTGCCGGAGGGCCTGACCAAGGCCGAGGCGTCCCGGCGGATCGACGAGCTCCAGGCGGAGACCGGCCGGGGCCGCTGAGGTCAGCGCGGGGGCAGGCGGTGCAGTTCGACCCGGTCGAGCCGCCCCGCCGCCACCCGCGCGGTCAGGTAGGTGGCGTACGGCTGCGTCCGCCGGTCGGTGGGTGAGCCGGGGTTGAGCAGGCGTAGGCCACCAGGGGCGACGGTGTCCCAGGGGATGTGCGAGTGTCCGAAGACGAGCAGGTCGCAGTCGCCGTACGCGGCGGCGCAGCGTTCCTCGCGGCGGGTCTTCGGGCCGGTCTCGTGCACCACGGCGACCCGCAGGCCGTCCAGGTCGACGCGGGCCACCTCGGGCAGCCGGGCGCGCAGTTCCGGCCCGTCGTTGTTGCCGTAGACGGCGACCAGCCGGCGCGACCGCGCCTCCAGCGCGTCCAGCAGCGCCACGTCCACCCAGTCCCCCGCGTGCACCACCAGGTCCGCGGCCTCGACGGCCGCCCACAGCACCGCCGGAAGATCCCGCGCCCGCTTGGGCACATGCGTGTCAGCCATCACGACCAGTTCCACCCCCTCATCCTCCCCCACCCCGGCTCCCCCCGGGTCGATCATGAGGTTGGCGGCACCCAGGGAGATCGACTTCGCCGTCAACCTCATGATCGACGCGAAGCAGGCGCGGGGTGGTGGGAAGAGGCGGCGGCGTCCGTTATGCGACCGGCGGCGATGATCAGGCCGACGTGCGAGTACGCCTGCGGGAAGTTGCCGACCTGCTCGCCGGTGTCCTGGTCGATCTGCTCGGCGTAGAGGCCGAGGTCGTTGGTGCGGGCGGCCAGCCGCTCGAACAGCCGCCGGGCCCGGTCCAGCTCCCCCGCCTCGGCCAGGCAGGCGGCCAGCCAGTACGAGCACATCACGAACCCGGCCGGGTCGCCGTCCCAGCGGCGCAGCAGCCCGTCGCGGGACAGCCGCCGCTCCAGCACGTCCATCGTGGCGCGCATCCGCGGATCGTTCGCGGGCAGGAAACCGACAAGCGGCATGACCAGCACCGAGGCGTCCAGGTCGTCGGAGCCGAACGCCCCGGTGTACGCACCGACCCGCTCGTTCCAGCCGTGGGTGAGCACCGTCGCCCGTATCTCGTCGCGGGCGGCGGCCCAGCGCGCCACGTCGGCGGGCTCGCCGATGCGGGAGCCGAACCGGACCGCCCGGTCCAGCGCGGTCCAGCACTCCACCTTCGACGACACGTAGTGCCGCTGCGGGCCGCGCCCCTCCCACATCCCCGCGTCGGGCCGGTGCCAGCCGCGTTCGGCCTGGTCGGCGAGCGTCCGCAGCAGGTCGCGGACCTCCGGTGACATCGGGTCGAGGTAGTACCGCATCAGCCAGGCGGCGTCGAGCACCTCGCCCAGCACGTCGTTCTGCCGCTGCCGCCAGGCGTCGTTGCCGACCAGCACCGGGCGGCTGTGCTCGTACCCGGCCAGGTGGTCGAGGTCGTGCTCGGTGAGGTCCCGCTCCCCTTCGACGCCGTACATGATCGGCACCGGCTCGTCGCCGATCCGGCCCATCGCCCGCGCCACCCAGGTGAACTGCCGGTCCGCCTCGTCCGGGCAGGCCGCCCGCCACAGTGCCTGGAGCGTGAGGCTGAAGTCGCGCAGCCACACGTAGCGGTAGTCGTAGTTGCGGTCGCCGCCGACCTTCTCCGGCACCGAGGTGGTGGCCGCCGCGACGACGGCGCCGCTGGGCGCGTACGTCATGCCCTGCACCGCGAGCGCGCTGCGCCGCACCTCGTCGCGGTACTCGCCCTGGTAGTCGTGCAGCGCCGACCAGGACCGCCAGCCGGCGACCGTCCCGGCCACCACCTCGGCGGCGTCGGGCAGCGCCGGTGCGGCCTCGGCGTACGCCGGGGCGTACCCGAGGGTGAAGCGGTGGACGCTGCCGGCGCGGACGGTGAACCGTCCGGCGGCGGCCCCCTCGGCGACTGTCAGCGGGACGTCGGCGCGCAGCTCCAGCCGGCAGGCGCCGGCGGTGGCGGCAACCACCCCGTCGTGCTCGGTGAGGTAGGCGCCGACCCGGCCGTACTCGAAGCGCGGCGCGTACTCGACGCGCATCGGAACCTCGCCGGTGAGCCCCTCGACCAGCCGGGCGAGCACCCGCGGTGAGCGCATCCCGATGTCGTGACCCCGCGCGCCGTGCTCCAGCGCGAGCGCGTCGGTGACCGCGACCGTGCCGGTCGCCGTGGTGAACACGGTACGCAGCACCAGCGTGTCCTCCAGGTAGGACCGGGTGCTGGTGGCCGCGCCCTCGGGGCGGATGCTCCAGTGCCCGGCGTCGGAGTCGAGCAGCCGCCCGAACACCGACGGCGCGTCGAACCGGGGCGGGCACCACCAGTTGACCGAGCCGTCGCGGTCGACCAGGGCCGCGCTGCGCCCGTCGGCGAGGAAGCCGTGCTCGCTGATGTGTCGGGTCGGCACAGGTGTGGCTACCCGGCCCGGGGCACCGGCATGCCTCGCCACATCGGTCCGGCCCGGCGCGTTACCGCTGCCCGGCGCCGGGAACGCGGTGGGTTGACGAAGGAGGATGCTCATGACCAGACCCTCGACTCCGACCGCGGCCTGGCAACCCGGAATGCCGGGCAGCGACAACCTCCCGTCCGGCCCGGGCGGTCGCCCGACGCCGCCGAGCGGGGACGGGCACGGCCCGCAGGCCGGGGCACCGACCGTCACGATCGGCTCGTACCCGGACTATCCGTCCGCCCAGCGCGTGGTGGACTATCTGGCCGACAACCGGTTCCCGGTGGAACGTACCTCGATCGTCGGTACGGACCTCACGCTCGTGGAGACCGTGATGGGACGGCTCACCACGGGCCGGGCGGCCCTGCTCGGGGCCGGCACCGGCGCCTGGTTCGGTCTGTTCATCGGCTTGTTGTTCGGCATCTTCACGGCCGGCAACTGGCTGGCGGTGATCCTGGTCGGGCTGGTGATCGGCGCGATCTGGGGTGCGGTGTTCGGCGCTGTGGCGCACGCCATGAGCGGTGGGCAGCGTGACTTCACGTCGGCCAGTTCACTGCGGGCCGCCCAGTACGCGGTGACTGTGGACGCGGAGATGGCCGGTCAGGCCCAGCAGCTGCTCAGCCGGATGCACCTGACACCGACCGGCGCCACCGCCCGCTGACCGGTAGGGCAATGAGGGGAGGGCCGGGCGGCCCTCCCCTCATTCGTGGTACGCCCGCTCCCCGGCCCGCAGCGGCACGTCCACCCGGTTCTCCGGCGGGGCCAGCGGGCAGGCCCACCTGTCGTCGTAGGCGCAGCTGGGGTTGTAGAGGTAGTTGGCGTCCAGCCGGACCCGGTCGCCGGGGAGCACCGTCAGGCCCCGGCCGAAGGTGCCCTTGACCGTGTCGGTGAGGTACCGGCCCCCGCCGTACGAGCCGTCGCCGCAGGTGCCGTCGCGCAGCGGCAGGAACAGCCCGCCCCCGTACGCCTCGATCCACCAGAGCGTCAGCGGCCCCCACGGCGTCTCGGCGACCGCGACCCGCCGGTACGCGACCACGCCGTCCGGGCCGCCGGTGTCGATGCGCAGCTCACCGGAGGCCGGGCGCAGCGGCGCCTCCACCACTGCTGACGGGTCGGGCGGGTACCAGCGCAGTCCGGTGAAGCCGGGCCGGTCGGCGGGCGGCACCGGGCTGCTGGGGTGGGTGCGGAACAGCTCGTCGCGCGCGGCCCGGAACCCGGCCAGGTCGAGGTCGGACAGGTAGAGCCGGGCCACCCGCTCCCGCCAGTCGAGCAGGTCGAGATCGTCCATCCCCCGACCCTAGCCCGGGTCGCCCGTTCAAGTTTTGAAGAGTTCCCCGAACCTGGCCGTCCGAGCGCGACTGGGCCACTTGTTTAAATTTTAAATAGTGCTACTCTCGGAGCCATGACGGAGAGCCTGGACGCCGAGCGGATGGCCTGCTGGCGCGCGTACATCGAGTCGAGCCAGCGGCTGTTCACCCGGCTCGAGGACGACCTGCGCGCCGACAGCGACCTGAGCTTCGCCGACTACCACGTGCTGGTGCTGCTCTCCGAGGCGCCCGGTCAGCGGCTGCGCATGGGTGAGCTGGCCGACCGGCTGGTGTTCTCGCCGAGCCGGCTGACCTATCAGGTCACCACCATGCAGAAGCGCGGCCTGGTGGCGAAGGAGGCGTGTCCGGCCGACCGGCGCGGCAGCGAGGCCGTGCTCACCGCCGCCGGCCTGCTCGCCCTGCGCGAGGCCGCCCCGCACCACCTGCGCTCCGTCCGCGCCCACCTGATCGACGACCTCGACGACGCCGAGGTCGCCTGCCTCACCCGGGTCTTCGAGCGGCTCGGCCGGCGCCTGCGCGCCGACCACACCGCGTCGTCCACCCCGGCCGACAAGTAGGGAGTCCCGCGATGCCCGCGATCACCGTCGACGACGTCCTCGTCCTGCCCCGCCTGCCCGAGCTCGGCGAGGCCACCGAATACCGCCAGGTCCGCCGGGTCACCACCGCCCCCAGCGGGTACGAGGGTGAGGGCTTCCCGGTCCGCCGGGCCTTCGCCGGCGTGCCGATGACCGAGCTGGACCCGTTCATCCACCTCGACCAGATGGGCGAGGTCGACTACGCGCCGGGCGAGCCGAAGGGCACCTCCTGGCACCCGCACCGCGGCTTCGAGACGGTGACCTACATGATCGACGGGATCATGGATCACCAGGACTCGACGGGTGGCGGCGGCACCATCACCGACGGCGACACCCAGTGGATGACTGCCGGCAGCGGCCTGCTCCACATCGAGGCGCCGCCGGAGCACCTGGTGATGAGCGGCGGGCTGTTCCACGGCCTGCAGCTCTGGGTCAACCTGCCCAGCGTCGCCAAGATGAGCGCGCCCCGCTACCAGGACATCCGCGGCCGGGAGTCGGCGTTGCTGACCACGCCCGACGGCGGCGGCCTGATCCGGGTCATCGCGGGTGAGGTCGCCGGGCACCGGGGGCCGGGGTCGACGCACACGCCGATCACCATCGCGCACGTCACGTTGCAGCCCGGCGCCGAGCTGAGCCTGCCGTGGCGGTCGGACTTCAACGCGCTGGTGTACGTGCTGGCCGGCCGCGGCACTGTCGGCACCGACCGGCGGCCGATCCACCTCGGCCAGCTCGCCGTGCACGGTCCCGGCGAGGCGCTGCGGATCACCGCCGACCGGACGCAGGACTCCAACGCCCCGGCGCTGGAGCTCTACCTGATGGGCGGCCAGCCGATCCGCGAGCCGGTGGCGCACTACGGCCCGTTCGTGATGAACACCCGCGCCGAGCTGATCCAGGCGGTCGAGGACTTCCAGGCCGGCCGGCTCGGGGTGATCCCGACCGGGCGGGTGCCGCACACCGACGGCCAGAGCGACCGGCCCTGACCTGCTACGGGCGCCCCGGTCCGCCGGGGCGCCCGGGCACGGTTCAGGAGACGGCGAAGATCCCGGCCACCCCGAGGATCACCATCAACAGGACCGCCACCAGCGCACCCCGCTCCCCCTCCACCGCCTGGTCGCGGTCGGTCACGGTGTTCGTCGTCTCGGCGGGCATGTCGGTGCCTCCTCGGTATCGCGATCCAGGGGTCCGGCGTACCCCTGACGCGCGGCACCGACGCCGACCTGCTGCTCGACGTGCGGGGCCCTGCCGGGGGTCCTACCGTGTGAGGACGTCGTCGACCTCGGGGGGTGGAACGTGACTCTGCGGGACTGGTTCCTCACCGCACAGGAACGCGCCAACCCGGGGTCTGAGTTACCCGTCTGGGCCGATGGAAACCTCGCCGAGCCGTTGATTCACGGTGGCGCGTACTTCGACCGCCTGGTCAGCGAGGTGGAGGCGCTGTCCGCAGGCGACCATCTGTTCTTCACCGACTGGCGCGGTGACCCGGACGAGCGGATGCGCCCGGACGGCCCCACTGTGGCGCAGTTGTTCGCGCAGGCCGCCCAGCGCGGGGTGATCGTCAAGGGCCTGCTCTGGCGCTCCCACCTCGACACGCTCTCCTACAGCGAGGCGGAGAACCGCGACCTCAGCGAGGCGATCCGCGCGGCCGGCGGCGAGGTGCTGCTCGACCAGCGGGTCCGCCGCGGCGGCTCGCACCACCAGAAGCTCGTGGTGCTGCGCCGGCCCGGCGACCCGAGCCGCGACATCGCCTTCGCCGGCGGCATCGACCTGTGCCACAGCCGCCGCGACGACGCGAGCCACGCCGGCGACCCGCAGCCGGTCGGCATGTCGCCCCGGTACGGCCCCACGCCACCCTGGCACGACGTGCAGCTCGCGCTGCGCGGGCCGGTGGTCGGCGCGCTCGACACCACGTTCCGGGAACGGTGGACCGACCCGATGCCGCTGGACTCGGAGAACCCGATGGCGTACCTGCGGGACCGGCTGCGCGGCTCCGACCTGCGCCCGGACCCGCTGCCCGCGCAGCCCGCCGACCCGCCGCCCTGTGGGCCGCACCACGTGCAGGTGCTGCGCACCTACCCGGCGGTGCGGCGCTACTCGTTCGCCCCGGACGGCGAGCGCACGGTGGCCCGCGGCTACACCAAGGCGGTACGCCGGGCCCGGCGGCTGATCTACCTGGAGGACCAGTACCTCTGGTCGACCGAGGTGGCCGAACTGTTCGCGCAGGCGTTGCAGGAGCATCCGGACCTGCACCTGGTGGCGGTCGTGCCCCGGCATCCGGACGTGGACGGCCGGCTCGCGCTGCCGCCGAACATGGTCGGCCGGGAGCAGGCGCTGTCGCTGTGCCACCGGGCCGCGCCGGAGCGGGTGCACGTGTTCGACGTGGAGAACCACGACGGCACGCCGGTCTACGTGCACGCCAAGGTCTGCGTGGTGGACGACGTGTGGGCCAGCGTGGGCAGCGACAACTTCAACCGCCGGTCCTGGACGCACGACAGCGAGCTGTCCTGCGCGGTGCTCGACGACACCCGCGACGAGCGGGCGCCGGCCGATCCGGCGGGGCTGGGCGACGGCGCCCGGGTGTTCGCCCGCGACCTGCGGCTGCGGCTGTGGCGCGAGCATCTGGACCGCGATCCCGGCGGCGCGCAGGACGACGACCTGCTGGACCCGGCGGACGCGGTCACGGCGATCACCGCGGCGGCGGATGAGCTGGAGCGCTGGCACGCCGGGGGCCGGTCCGGTCCCCGTCCGCCGGGCCGGTTGCGGCCGCACCGCCCGGAGCGGTTGCCCTGGCGTACGCGGCTCTGGGCGCTGCCCGCGTACCGGCTGGTCTACGACCCGGACGGCAGGCCGCTGCGGGCCCGCCGGGCCGGCACCTGGTGAAGGTCCGCCGGCTCGTCCGGCACGTCCGGGCGGGCCGGGTACGCGAACGACACGCGCGGCGAGTAGAAACCCCAGCACACGTGCAGCGGGTTGGCCGGCCGCAGCGCGTGGACCGGGTGCTCCGGTGCCGGGAACTCCACCGACTCGACCTCGAACGGGGACACCGGCTCGGCCACGTACGGATAGTCGGTGACGATCAGCTCGCCGTCGTTACGGGTGAGGTAGCGGTGGTGGCCCATGTGCGCCTCGGTGCCGGTGTGCCCGACCCGGGCGGTGACCCGGATCAGCAGCGTGCCGTCACCGGCCCGGGTCTCGGCGGTGAGCCGCCCGCCCCGCAGGTCCAGGCGGGTCTCCCCGGCGGCTGCGGGCGCGCCCCGCGCGGCGGCGTACCGCCGGACCCGCTCACTGGAGGCGAGGTAGTGCGTCCACCAGCCGCCCGGCGTCTCGCCGTCGGGCGGATCCATGTCCGCCAGTGAGACACCCAGGTAGGTGAGCGAGTACGCGCCGAAGCCGGAGGTCTGCGTCTCGTCGTCTACCACGTACTGGTTGACGAACACCTGACGCTGCGGGTGCGGGCGCAGACCGGCGGGCAGCAGGGTCTCGACCGCGCCGGGATCCGCCGGGAGCCAGCTGAACAGCAGCGTCCGGGCGTTGATGACGAGTTGCGGCGCGGCGGGATCCAGCACGGTGCCTCCGTTGACGTGTCGCTACGGACGCTACGGGCGGTCCCGTCGGCGGGACAACGACAGAAAGCCGACACATCGACCACCTGTCGGATTCTTCGTTGACCGATCGGGGTACGACCGGAGCCGACCGGCCACCGCCGCCCCACCACCCCGGCGAGCGCGATATCAACCGGCTCATGCCTTTCATGGCTGTTTACACCTTAAGTACATCGTACTTTCGGCTAGATTTCCGCAGCACGATCGGGCTATGGTGGCTTCCGAACGTACTACCGATATCTAAACCTAAGCGTCACGTCTTTTTTCTTCCGTGGACGAGGTGCAGGGAGGACCACCCATGACCGCTCCCACGACCAGCGCCCCGGCGACCACGCCGGCCGGCTCCGCGAAGCTCGACCCCCG
Organism: Micromonospora sp. AB353; assembly: GCF_049538395.1. Taxonomy (NCBI): domain Bacteria; kingdom Bacillati; phylum Actinomycetota; class Actinomycetes; order Micromonosporales; family Micromonosporaceae; genus Micromonospora; species Micromonospora sp. AB353. The sequence goes on from NZ_JBMVFV010000001.1 coordinate 121,302, forward strand.
CTCGCTCACCGACAGCGCCGCCGACCTGCTCGCCGCCATGGCCGCGCTGCCGGCCGGCCACCCGTCCCGGCCCGCGCTGCGCGACCGCGCCATCGAGGCGTGGCTGCCGCTGGCGAACCACCTGGCCCACCGCTACAGCGGCCGCGGCGAACCGAACGACGACCTGGCACAGACCGCGGCGATTGGCCTGATCAAGGCGATCGACAAGTTCGACCCGTCGCGCGGCGTCGACTTCGCCGGCTACGCCATCCCCACCATCATCGGCGAGCTGAAGCGCCACTTCCGCGACCGCACCTGGGACATCCGGGTGCCCCGCCGGCTCCAGGAGCTGCGCCTGGCGATCTCCGACGCCAACAGCACGCTGCTCCAGACGCTCGGCCGCTCCCCGACGGTCGCCGACATCGCCGCCCACCTCAAGCTCACCGAGGAAGAGGTGCTGGAGGGCCTGGAGGGCGCCCGCGCCTACAACGCGGTGTCGCTGTCCACCCCGACCGGCGACGGCGAGCGGGCCACCGAGCTGGGCGACCTGCTCGGCGGCGAGGACGGCGAGTTCGAGCTGGCCGAGATGCGCGTCGCCCTCGGCCCGGCGCTCGCCACGCTCGACCAGCGCGAGCAGAAGATCCTCACGCTGCGCTTCTACGGCAACCTGACCCAGTCGCAGATCGCCGAGCAGATCGGCGTCTCGCAGATGCACGTGTCCCGGCTGCTGGCCCGGGCCCTGACCAAGCTGCGCGGTCAGCTCGACGGAACGTACTAGCAAGGGGGCGGCGGCCGGGTCGGCGGACCCGGCGCGGCGGCCACCCGGCCCGGTCGGCGGTGCGCCGGCCGGGCCGTTCCGCGTTCCGGGGGCAGCGCGGACCGTCCGGCGGCACGGTGCGAGAGTGGGGCCGTGCTCGCCGACATCCCGCTCGACCTGCCGGTCCGCCCGGTCCTGCCGGCGCTCGTCGGCGCGCTGCGCGAGCGCGGCACCGCCGTCCTGGTGGCGCCGCCCGGCACCGGCAAGACCACCACCGCGCCGCTCGCGGTCGCCGACGCGGTCCCCGGCCGCGTGGTGATCGCCCAGCCTCGGCGGGTCGCCGCCCGCGCGGCCGCGCACCGGATGGCCGCCCTGCTCGGCGAGCGGGTCGGCGACCGGATCGGGTACGCGGTGCGCGGCGAGCGCCGGACCGGCCCGCGTACCCGGGTCGAGGTCGTCACCACCGGCCTGCTGGTCCGCCGCCTGCACCACGACCCGGAACTGCCCGGCGTGGACGCGGTACTGCTCGACGAGTGCCACGAACGGCACCTCGACGCCGACCTGGCGCTGGCGTTCGGCGTCGAGGCCCGCGCGACGCTGCGCCCCGACCTGTGGCTGCTGGCGATGTCGGCCACCCCGCAGACCGACCGGTTCGCCGCGCTGCTCGGTGCCGGCGACCCCGCCCCCGTGGTACGCGCCGAGGCCGCGCTGCACCCGGTCGAGCGGGTGTGGGCGCCGCCGCCGCGCCCGGTGACGCCGCCCGGCGCCGGCCGGGTCGACCCGGCACTGCTCGACCACGTGGCAGCCACGGTCCGCCGGGCACTACGCGAACGCGACGGCGACGTGCTCGTCTTCCTGCCCGGCGCGGGTGAGATCGGCGCCGTCGCGCGCCGTCTGGCCGACCTCCGCGACATCGCGGTGCTGCCCTTGCACGGACGGCTGCCCGGGCCCGCCCAGGACGCGGCGCTCACCCCGGCCGCCGCACGGCGCGTGGTGCTCGCGACAGCGGTGGCGGAGAGCAGCCTGACCGTCCCCGGCGTCCGGGTGGTGGTGGACGCCGGGTTGAGCCGGGTACCCCGCACCGACCTGGCCCGAGGGCTGGGCGCGCTGGTGACGGTGCCGGTGTCACGCGCCGGGGCCACCCAGCGTGCCGGCCGGGCCGGACGGGAGGCACCCGGCGCGGTCTACCGCTGCTGGTCGGAGGCGGCACACGAACGGCTCGCCCCGCAGCCCGAACCGGAGATCGCCACCGCCGACCTGACCGGGTTCGCGCTGGAACTGGCGGCCTGGGGCACACCGGACGGCACCGGGCTGGCGCTGCCCGACCCACCGCCGCCGGCCGCGCTCACGGTGGCGCGGGAGACGCTGACCACCCTCGGCGCGGTGGACCACGACGGCCGGATCACCGCGCGGGGACGGGCGGTCGCGGCGGCGGGCACGCATCCCCGGCTGGCGCGGGCGCTTCTCGACGGCGCGCCCCGGGTCGGCGCCGACCGGGCCGCCCAGGTGGTGGCGATCCTCGGCGAGGACACGCCGGGCGGGACCGGGGACGACCTGCCCGCACGCTGGCGGCGGCTGCGCGACGGCACCGACCCGGCCGCCACCGCCCGCTGGCGCGCCGAGGTACGCCGCCTGCGCGCCGCCCTGCCCGCAAAGGGCGCGGACGAGCACCCCGGCTCACCCGCCGGCCCGGCGGACCGGCGACAGACCGGCGCGCCGACCGGCCGGGCTGCGCTGCGGCGCGACGCGGGCCGGTCGGCCGGAGACGAGCGGGAGCGCCTGCCGCACGATCTGGCCGCGGGGCTGCTCGCCGGACTCGCGTACCCGGAACGGCTGGCCCGGGCACGGCGGCCGGGCGGGACCGCGTACCTGATGGCCGGCGGCACCGCCGTGGAGCTGGCGCCCGGGTCGGGGCTGACCGGCGCGGCATGGCTGGCCGTCGCGGTGGCCGACCGCTCCCCCGGCGCGCCCGCCGCCCGGGTGCGGCTCGCCGCGCCGATCGACGAGGCGACCGCCCGGGAGGCCGGGGCGGCCCTGCTGGACACCGGGCGGGAGGTGGCCTGGTCCGGCGGGGACGTGGTGGCCCGCGAGGTGGTCCGGCTCGGCGCCGTCGAACTGGTCGACCGGCCGCTCACCGCGCCGGACCCGGAGCTGGTCGCGGCGGCGCTGCTGGACGGGCTTCGGCAGGAGGGACCGGGCCTGCTGCGCTGGACGCCGGAGGCGACCGGGCTGCGCCGCCGGCTGGCGTTCTGCCGCCAGGCGCTCGGCGACGGCTGGCCGGACGTCTCCGACGCGGCGCTGACCGCCGACGCGCCCGTCTGGCTGGGCCCGGAGCTGGCCCGCGCCCGGCGCCGGGCCGACCTGCACCGGGTGGACGTGGCGGCGGCGCTGCGGCGGCTGCTGGACTGGCGGCAGGCGGCGCGGCTGGACGAGCTGGCCCCGGAGCGCCTGGAGGTGCCGAGCGGCTCGCGGATCCGGGTCGACTACGGCGACCCGGCCGCGCCGGTGCTGGCGGTCAAGCTCCAGGAGACGTTCGGCTGGCGGGACGTGCCGCGCATCGCCGACGGGCGGGTGCCGGTGCTGCTGCACCTGCTCTCCCCCGCCGGGCGGCCGGTGGCGGTCACCGCCGACCTGGCCTCGTTCTGGCACACCGGCTATCAGCAGGTACGGGCGGAGCTGCGCGGACGCTACCCGCGCCATCCGTGGCCGGAGGATCCGACCACCGCCGAGCCGACCCGGAGGGCCGCTCCGCGCCGGCGGTGAGCGCTACTCCTCGACCACGTCGGCGATCACGACGGTGATGTTGTCCGGGCCGCCGGCCCGCAGCGCCAGGTCGATCAGCCGGGCCGCGCAGGCGTCGCGTTCCGGCTGCTCGCTGAGCACCTCGGTGAGCGTGTCCGCGCGGACCACGTTGGAGAGGCCGTCGCTGCACAGCAGCCAGCGGTCACCGGACCGGGGCACCATCGTGGCGTACGACGGGGAGACCTCGTCGCCCTGCAACGCCTGGGTCACCACCGCCCGCCGGGGATGGCTGCTGGCCTGCTCGGCCGTGATGACGCCCTGGTCGACGAGCATCTGCACGAACGTGTCGTCGCGGGTGACCTGCTTGAGCACGCCCTCGCGGTACAGGTAGGCCCGGGAGTCGCCGACGTGCGCCAGCGCGAGGCAGCTGCCGGTACGGGCGAACAGCAGCGCGGTGAGCGTGGTGCCCATGCCCTGACGCTCCGGATCCTCCTCGACGGCCTGGCGGATCCGCACGGTGGCCAGCTCGATCCCGCCCTGGAGCGCGGCGACGAGCGCGTCCTCCGGCGTCTCCACGTCCAGCGGGGCGACCGCGTCGATGGCGATGCGGCTGGCCAGGTCGCCGGCCGCCATGCCGCCCATGCCGTCGGCGACCGCGACCAGCCAGGCGCCCGCGTGCTGCGCGTCCTGGTTACCGCTGCGGATCAGCCCACGGTCGCTCGCTCCGACGGAACGAAGCTTCAGGGTCATGGGTCGCAGCCTGCCAGGTCGAGGGCTCGGATGTCTCTAGGAGATCACTGACATCGTACGTGGCGCGCCGAATCGCGCCGCGCGCGGGCAGGGCGCCTCATCGGGCCGGATCGATTGACAGCGACGGAACGCGATGGAAACATCGGGCTGATATTGGGAGCGCTCCCAGCTCCCCGTCTCCCCACCACCCCCGAGCACGGAAGGAACCTCCGTGACCCGATCCCGTCGTCGGCTCGCCGCGCTCGCGGCCACCACGCTGGCGCTCACCGGCCTCACCGCCGGTCCGGCGAGCGCCGAGGTGCCGCCGGACGCCCCCGAACAACTGCGCAACGGCGACTTCAGCGCCGGCGTCTCCCCCTGGTTCTCCTACGGCACCGGCGACCTCGCGGTCGTCGACGGCCGGCTCTGCACCTCCGTCGCGGCGGGCACCGCCAACCCGTGGGACGCCGGCATCGGCCAGGACGCGGTGCCGCTGACCCAGGGTGCCGAGTACGAACTGTCCTTCGACGTCTCCGCGACCCCCGGCGCGGCCGTCAAGGCGGTGCTCCAGCTCGGCAGCGCCCCCTACACCACGTACGCGAGCGTCGACGCCACCGCCACCGGCACCGCGAAGCACGTCACCACCACGTTCACCTCCCCGGCCGACAACCCCACCGCCCAGCTGATCTTCCAGGTCGGTGGCAGCGCCCAGGCGCAGACGTTCTGCCTGGACAACGTGTCGCTGCGCGGCGGGGAGCCGGCGCCGCCGTACGAGCCGGACACCGGGCCCCGGGTCCGGGTCAACCAGGTCGGCTACCTGCCCGGCGGGCCGAAGCACGCCACAGTGGTCACCGAGGCCACCGACGCGCTGCCGTGGCAGTTGAAGTCGGGCGGCGGCGCGGTGGTCGCCAGCGGGCAGACCACGCCGCGCGGCACCGACGCCGCCTCCGCGCAGAACGTGCAGACCGTCGACTTCTCCGCGTACCGCACGCCGGGCACCGGCTACACGCTCACCGTGGACGGCGAGACCAGCCACCCGTTCGACATCTCCGGCGCGCTCTACGACCGGCTGCGCGCCGACTCGCTGCAGTTCTTCTACGCCCAGCGCAGCGGCATCGAGATTGACGGCGACCTGATCGGCGAGGAGTACGCCCGCCCGGCCGGCCACCTCGGCGTCGCGCCCAACCAGGGTGACACCGACGTGCCGTGCCAGGCCGGCGTCTGCGACTACTCGCTGGACGTGCGCGGCGGCTGGTACGACGCGGGCGACCACGGCAAGTACGTCGTCAACGGCGGCATCGCCGCCTACCAGTTGCTGGGCACGTTCGAGCGGACCAAGACGGCCGAGACCGCCGGCGGCGGTGCCGCCCTGGGCGACTCCACGCTGCGGCTGCCCGAGCGCGGCAACGACGTGCCGGACGTGCTCGACGAGGCCCGCTGGGAGGTGGAGTTCCTGCTGCGCATGCAGGTGCCGGCGGGTAAGCCGCTGGCCGGGATGGTCCACCACAAGATCCACGACCGGAACTGGACCGGCCTGCCGCTGCAGCCCCAGGACGACCCGCAGCCGCGCGAGCTGCACGCGCCGTCCACCGCCGCCACGCTGAACCTGGCCGCCGTCGCCGCGCAGTGCCAGCGGCTGTACGCCCCGTACGACGCCGCGTTCGCCGCGCGCTGCGGCACCGCCGCGAAGACCGCGTACGCGGCGGCCAAGGCGCACCCGGCGATCTACGCCTCGGCCAGCGACGGCACCGGCGGCGGCGCGTACGACGACACGAACGTCACCGACGAGTTCTACTGGGCCGCCGCCGAGCTGTGGCTGACCACCGGCGACAAGGCGTACCTGGCCGACGTCACCGGCTCGCCGCTGCACACCGCCGACGTGTTCGCCCCGAACGGCGCGTTCGGCTGGCAGAGCGTCGCCGCGCTGGGCCGCCTCGACCTGGCCACCGTGCCGAACACGCTGCCCGCCGCGGAGAAGACCCGCATCCGCGAGTCGATCACCGCCGCCGCCGACAGCTACCTGGCCACGATCGCCGGCCAGGCGTACGGGCTGCCGTTCCCGGGCAGCGCCGACGCGTACGTCTGGGGCAGCAACAGCAACCTGGTGAACAACGCGATCGTGCTGGCCACCGCGTTCGACCTGAGCCGGGACGCGAAGTACCGGGACGGCGCGGTGCAGGCCGCCGACTACCTGTTCGGCCGCAACGCGCTGAACATGTCGTACGTGACCGGGTGGGGCGAGCAGCACGCCCGCAACCAGCACAGCCGCATCTTCGCCCACCAGTTGAACCCGGACCTGCCGCGCCCGCCGGCCGGTTCGCTCGCCGGTGGTCCGAACGCCGCGCTGCAGGACCCGTTCGCGGCGAACCTGCTCGCCGGGTGCGCGCCGATGTTCTGCTACGTCGACGACATCAACTCGTACGCGACGAACGAGGTGGCGATCAACTGGAACTCGGCGCTGGCCTGGCTCGCGTCGTTCCTGGCCGACCAGGGTGACGCCGGCGCGGTGCCGGCACCGTCCTGCGCGGTCACCTACACCACGCACGGGAGCTGGCCGTCCGGCTTCACCACCCAGGTGACGGTGCGCAACACCGGCACGACCGCGGTGAACGGGTGGAGCCTGCGCTGGGCGTTCCTCGGCGACCAGAAGGTCGACCACGCGTGGTCGGCGCAGCTCGGGCAGAGCGGCGCCACGGTCACCGCGAAGAACCTGTCCTGGAACGCGAAGCTGGCGCCGGGCGCGTCCACCACGTTCGGCTTCAACGGCACCGCCTCCCGGTTCCCGAACCCGGATCCGGGGCTGGTCACCCTGAACGGCAAGGCCTGCACGGTCTCCTGACCGAGCCGACCGAGCTGACCGGACGCCATCGCAGGACCGGGTACGGTCCTGCGATGGCGTACCTGTTCCTGCTCGGCGCGATCACCGCCGAGGTGATCGGCACCAGTCTGCTCAAGGCCACCGACGGCTTCACCCGGCTCTGGCCCACACTGGGCTTGGCGGTGGCGTACCTGTCCGCGTTCGGGCTGCTCTCCCTCGCGGTGAAGGACATCCCGGTCGGCGTCGCGTACGCGGTCTGGTCCGGACTCGGCACGGCCGCCATCATGGCGATCGGCGCGGCGTTCCTCGGCGAGCCGCTGAGCGTGACCAAGGTGATCGGCGCGGGACTGGTCATCGCCGGGGTGGTGGTGCTCAACCTCGGCGGCGCGCACTGAGCCCGGCCGCGCGCAGCAGCCGGAGCTGCCCGATCTCGGCCACGTTCTTCATCAGCTCGGCGTTCACCCACGCGGCCAGGTCAGCGACGGTGAGCCCGGCGTCGGCGGGCCAGGGGTACGCGGACGGCCGGTCCAGGCCGGCCTCGGTCAGCCCGTCCAGCGCGTCCGTCCACTCCGACCGCAGCTCCCGCAGCCACGCCACCGTCTCCGCGCCCGGCCCGGGCCAGCGGATGTCGTCGCGTTCCCGCGCCGGCCGCTGCCGCACGTGGTCGGCCGCGACCGACCACCACCAGCCGACGTGCCAGGTCAGCCACGCGATCGTGGGCGCCGGCACCGGGTCCGGCTCGGTGTCGGCCCAGTCGGGACGCCACCCGCCGGCCGGGTCCCGGCGCATGGTCCAGCACAGCGCGGCCGGCTCCCAGAGGAAGTCCGCCGGCTCCAGCCGGTCGAGGTGGTACTCGGCGAGCGCCCAGGTCAGGTCGAACTGCCGGCGCAGCAGGGCGGTCACGGAGGCGGGCACCGCGCGATCGTGGCACGGCCCGCGTTCCCGGTCGACCGGTTAACCGCTTTCGGCCCGCCGCGCATCGCGGTCCGCTCGGCCGGGTCGAGGGCCCAGCGCCGCCTCGCGGTGTGACGGGCGTCGCCCCGGGCGGGGCTCCGGGCCCGGCGGAACGGCCTTAGCGTCGACCGCATGGCCCTCGCCGGACCCCGCTGATGGGACGCGTCTCGCCGCTCCCGCCGCCCGGGCCGCTGCGCACGCTCGCGTACGCCACGCTCGTCAACACCGTCGGCGGGGGACTGTGGCTGGCCGGCGGGGCGCTCTACCTGACCCGGGACGTGGGCCTCTCCGCCACCTCGGTGGGCGCCGGGCTCACCGTCGCCGGGCTGGTCGGGCTCAGCGCGAGCGTGCCGCTGGGTGCGCTGGCGGACAGGTGGGATCCGCGTACGCTCCGGGCCGTCCTCCAGGTGGGTCAGGCGGTCGCCGCGCTGGCGTACCTGCTGGTCGGTTCGTTTCCGGCGTTGCTGGCGGTGGCGGTGCCGGAGGCGCTGCTCGCCGCCGGCAACCTGGCGGTACGGGCGGCGCTCGTCGCGGCGGTGGGCGGCCCGGACGGCCGGGTGCACGCGTTCGCGACGCTGCGCGCGGTGGCGAACCTGGGCATCACCGCCGGTACCGCGCTGGCCGGGATCGCGCTCGCGGTGGACACGCACCGGGCCTACCAGATCCTGATCGTCGGCAACGCGGCCACCTACCTGCTCTCGGCGGCGCTGCTGCTGCGCCTGCCGCCGCAACCCGTCGCCGCCGGAGAGCGACGCATGCCGGGCACGCCGCGGCGCGGGCGACCGCTGCGGGACTGGCGGTTCCTCGCGGTGAGCGGCGTGTCGGCGGTGCTCAGCACCCACGTGACGGTGCTCGTGCTCGTCGTGCCGTTGTGGACTGTGGACCGGGCCGGCGCGCCGCCACCCGTGGTGTCGGCGGTGCTACTGGCGAACACGGTCCTCACCGTGCTGCTCGCGGTCCGGCTGAGCCGGGGCGCCGAGCGGGCCGCGCCGGCCGCGCGGAAGCTGCGCCGGGCCGGGCTCGTGCTCGCGGCGGCGACACCGTTGTACGCGGCGACAGCCGCCCTGCCGGTGCTCCCGGCGGTCGTCCTGCTGCTCGTCGCGACTGCGGTGTGGACGGTGGGCGACCTGTGGCACGGCACGGCCGGCGCGGGTCTGGCCTACGACCTGGCCCCACCCGGCGCGCTCGGCGCCTACCAAGGTGCGGACGGCCTGCTCGCCGGGCTGGCCCAGGCGCTCGGCCGGGGACTGCTCACGCTGCTGGTGCTCGGCGGCGGTCCGGTCGGCTGGCTGGTGCTCGGCGGGATCCTCGCCGCCGCCGGGCTGGCCGCCCCGGCGCTGGCCGGCCGGGCGATCGCGAACCGGCGGGCGCCGGAGACCCGGCCCGCCGGTGTGCCGGGGTGAGCCGCGTGTAGCAGCATGGCGGGATGACCGACCGGCAGAGCATCACGATCCGTCCGGGTGGGCCCGGCGACGCGCCCACGCTGCTGCGGCTGCTCGACAGCGCCACCGCCTGGCTGACCGAACTGGGGCGTACCGATCAGTGGGGCACCGAGCCGGCGTCGATCGACCCGCGCCGCATCGCCCAGGCCGAGGCGTGGGCCACCGGCGACGGCCTGTACCTCGCCGAGATCGACGCGACGGTGGCGGGCGCGCTGGTGGTGGGCGCGGCGACCGAGTACGTGCCGTCGGCCACCGAGCCGGAGCTGTACGTGAACCTGCTGGTCACCGACCGGGCGTACGCGGGACGCGGGGTCGGGGCGCGGCTGCTGGCGTACGCGGCGGAGCTGGCCCGCGACCGCGGCGTCGGCCTGCTGCGGGTGGACTGCTTCCGCAGCCCGGACCGGGCGCTCGTGCGGTTCTACGAGCGCTGCGGGTTCACCGCCACCGAGCCGTTCACGGTGGAGCGGCCGGGCCGCCCGAGGTGGACCGGGCAGGTGCTGGAGCGCCGGATCGGCTGAGTCAGCCGATCTCCTCGTCCACGAAGCACCAGCGCCACGACTCCCCCGGCTGGACCGACCGCATCACCGGGTGCCCGGTCGACTCGAAGTGCTTCGTGGCGTGCTGGTACGGCGACGAGTCGCAGCAGCCCACGTGCCCGCAGGTCAGGCAGGCGCGCAGGTGCACCCAGTCCGGGTTGCCGATGGCCACGCAGTCCGGGCACTCGGTCGTGGTGCCGGGCTCGGCCGTGCCCGCCTCGGCCAGGTGCTGGCAACTCATTCGACGACCTCCTGTCGCAGCATGGACTCCTCCAGATCCAGATCACGATAGGCGCGGGTGAGCACCTCCTCCGGGATCTGGCCGGAGTCGCGGGCGGCCCGGAACACCTCCCGCTCCGCGTCGATCATCTCCTGCCGCAGGCGCGCGTACGCCTGGGAGGGGGTCTCCCGTCCGGTGCCGCCCAGCCGCTCCCAGGCCAGGTTGGCCCGGGAGGTGGTCAGCCCGCGCAGGCGTTCCACCACCGCCTCCGGCGCGCCCTCGGCCAGCTCGTCGAGGCGTTCCCGGGCGGCTCGGCTGGCCCGCTGCTGCACCCCGGCGGCGGACAGCGCGTCCTGCACCGGGTCGTCCGGGGGCAGCCGTAGCCGCCGGGCCACCCAGGGCAGCGTGGCGCCCTGCCCGACGAGCGTCGCGACGATCACCGCGAAGGCGAGCCAGATGAGCAGCGCACGCGGGTACGGCGCGTCGCCGGCGAGCGTGAGCGGCAGGCCCAGCGCGGCGGCGAGCGTCACCACGCCCCGCATGCCGGCCCAGCCGATGACGACGGGGAACTGCACCGGCGGCGCCGGGTCGCGCTGCCGGATCCGGGGCACCAGCCGGGCCAGGTAGGTGGCCGGGAACACCCAGACGAACCGGGACAGGAAGACGGCGACCAGCACCGCGGCGGTGATCGCGGCCAGCGAGCCGATCGGCTCGTCGAGGTCGCGGACCACCTCCGGCAGTTGCAGGCCGACCAGCAGGAACACCAGTCCTTCGAGGAGGAACCGGATCAGCCGCCAGAACGCGGTCACCTGGAGCCGGGAGGCGGCCGACAGCAGCGTGGGCAGCTTGTGCCCGATGCCGAGGCCGGTCACCACCACCGCGACCACGCCGGAGGCGTGGATCTCCTCGGCGGCGAAGACCACGGCGAACGGCACGATCAGCGACAGCGCGTTGTCCAGCACCGGGTCGGTGATGCGCTTGTGCAGGTAGCCGAAGACCACCACGCCCAGCAGGCCGACCAGGATGCCGCCGCCGGCCGCGACGACCACCTCGCGGGCCACGTCGCCGGCGCCGACGCCGCCGGTGGTGGCGGTCGCGGCGACGATCGCCACCCGCAGCAGCACCAGCGCGGTGGCGTCGTTGACGAGGCTCTCGCCCTCCAGGATGGTGACGACCCGCCGGGGCAGGCCGACCCGCCGGGCCACCGCCGTGGCGGCGACCGCGTCCGGCGGTGCCACCACCGCGCCGAGCGCCAGGCAGATCGCGTACGGCAGGTCGGGCAGGAACCAGTGCACGACGGTGCCCACCGCGAACGCGGTGAAGACGACCAGCCCGACGGCGAGCAGCAGGATCGGCCGCAGGTTGAGCCGGAACGCCGGCACCGACGTCTCCAGCGCCGCCACGTAGAGCAGCGGCGGCAGGATGCCCACCAGCACCAGGTCCGGGTCCAGCCGCACGTGCGGGAAGAACGGCAGGTAGGACAACGCGAGGCCGAGCACCACCAGCAGGATCGGCGCGAGCAGGCCGAGCCGGCGGGCCAGCGCCGCACCGAAGGTCGCGATGGCCAGGAAGACCACGACCTCGAACAGAGCATCCACGAACGACGAGCCTAAGCGCCGACGGGCAGATGTGTGATCAGGCGGCGGAGCGCAACTTCGGCAGCACCTCGGCGCCGAACGTGTCGATGAACGCGCGCTGCTCCTGCCCGACGTGGTGCAGCGCGATCTGGTCGAAGCCCAGCGCCACGTACTCCTCCAGCCAGCCGATGTGCCGGCCCAGGTCGGCGGAGACGTTCACGGTCTCGGCGACCTTGGACATCGGCACGTCGGCGCTCGCCACGTCGAAGTGCTCGGGGGTCTCCAGGTCCCAGCAGACCGGCGGCGCGAACACGTTGCTGCGCCACTGCTCGTACGCGATCGCCTCGGCCTGGTCCTGCTCGGGCGCCCAGCTCACGTGCACCTGGAGGTGCAGCGGGCCGCGTCCGCCCGCGTCCCGGTAGGCGTCGATCATCCGCCGCAGGTGCTCGACCGGCGCGTTGACGGTGATCAGTCCGTCGGCCCACTCGGCGCACCAGCGCGCGGTGGCGACGCTGACGGCGGCGCCGACCAGCGCGGGCGGCTCCTCCGGCCGGGTCCACAGCTTCGCCCGGTCCACGGTGACGAGGCCGTCGTGGCTGACCTCCTCGCCTGCGAGCAGCGCCCGGATCACGTCGACGCACTCACGCAGCCGGGCGGTACGGATGTCCTTGCGCGGCCAGACCTCGCCGGTGATGTGCTCGTTCGACGCCTCGCCGGTGCCCAGCGCGGCCCAGAACCGGCCCGGGTACATGGCGCCGAGCGTGCCGATGGCCTGCGCGATGATCGCCGGGTGGTAGCGCTGGCCGGGCGCGTTCACCACGCCGAAGGACAGGTTCGTGGCCTGGAGCGCGGCACCGAGCCAGGACCAGGCGAACCCGGACTGGCCCTGCCGCTCGCTCCACGGCGAGAAGTGGTCGGAGCACATGGCCGCGTCGAAGCCGGCGCGCTCGGCGTGGATCACCGCCTCCAGCAGCCGGGCCGGGTGGATCTGCTCGTGGGATGCGTGGAAGCCGAACGCCGTCATGGTGGGCACTCCTACCCACCACGGGCGAGATGTAAGCAGGGGCCCCTTCTTAACGCCTCCGGTAGAGGAAGGGGCCCCTGTTAACACCTCACTCGGAGTGCGCGCCGGCGCCCGCGCCGGCCTCACCCTCGCCGATCCACACGGTCTTGGTGTTGCAGAACTCGCGCATCCCGGCGGCGGACAGCTCACGGCCGTACCCGGAGTTCTTCACACCACCGAACGGCAGCTCCGGATAGGACGTGGTCATGCCGTTGATGAACACGTTGCCGGCGTCCAGGTCGACGGCGAAGCGCTCCTGCTCGGCCGGGTCGTTGGTCCAGGCGTTGGAGCCGAGGCCGAAGCTGGTGCCGTTGGCGACGGCGATCGCCTCGTCGTACGAGCCGACCCGGTAGAGCCCGGCGACCGGCCCGAACACCTCCTCGGACCACATCCGCATCTCCGGGCGCAGGTCGGTGACCACGGTCGGCGGGTAGTACCAGCCGTCCCCGGCCGGCTTCTCGCCGCCGCAGAGCACCGTCGCGCCCTGGTCCACCGCGTCGGTGACCTGCGCGTGCACCTCGTCGCGGCCGCGCTCGCTGGCCAGCGGGCCGACGTCGGTGCCGTCGTCCATCGGGTCGCCGACGCGCAGCGCCGCCATCCGGGCGGCGAACTTCTCGGCGAACGCGTCGAACACGTCGGTGTGCACGATGAACCGCTTCGCGGCGATGCAGGACTGCCCGTTGTTCTGGCAGCGGGCCGTGGTCGCCACCTCGGCGGCGGTGTCCAGGTCGGCCGAGGGCATCACCACGAACGGGTCGCTGCCGCCCAGCTCCAGCACCGTCTTCTTGATCTCCCGGCCGGCGATCTGGGCGATGGACCGGCCGGCCGGCTCGCTGCCGGTGAGGGTGGCGGCGCGGACGCGGGGGTCGCTGAGGATCCGGTCGACCGCGTCGGAGCCGACCAGCAGCGTGGTGAACGCGCCCTCGGGGAAGCCGGCGCGGCGGAACACGTCCTCCAGGTAGAGCGCGGTCTGCGGCACGTTCGAGGCGTGCTTGAGCAGGCCGGTGTTGCCGGCCATCAGGGCCGGGGCGGCGAACCGCATCACCTGCCACAGCGGGAAGTTCCACGGCATCACCGCGAGCACCGGCCCGATCGGCTGGTAGCGCACGTACGCCCGCTTCGCCTTGACCGCGGCGGCGTCGGCCGGCTCGTCGGCGAGCATCCGGGGCGCGTTGTCGGCGTAGAAGCGGCAGGCGGTGGCGCACTTGGTGACCTCCGCCTTCGCGGCGGCGTACGTCTTGCCCATCTCGGTGGTCATCAGCCGGGCCGTCTCGTCGCGCTCGGCGTCGAGCAGGTCGGCGGCGGCGACGAGCCAGCGGGCCCGCTGCGCGATGGTGGTGTCGCGCAACTGCCGGAAGGCGAGGTCGGCCCGCTCGATCGCGGCGTCGACCTGCTCGTCCGACATCGCCTCGTACGTCTTGAGCACCTGTCCGGTGGCGGGATTGGTGGTGGCGATGGGCATCTCGTACTCCTGTCACTCGAACAGCGAGTGCCGCACGCCCGGTTCCTCCCGGCGGCGCGCGGCGCGGCGGCGCTGGATCACGACCAGGTCGACCACCGCCACCACGGCGAGCAGCGCGCAGACGACACCCAGCCAGGCGATGTGCGCGGCGAACGCGAGCACCGCGAAGACGGTCATCACGACCAGACCGAACGTGGCGAGCGCGAGCCGCAGGTTCAGGGCGCTGTTCGCGTGGCCGACCGTGCCGCGGGCACGGCGGGGCTGTGATCGGGTCATTCCTGGGGCCTACCCCGGCACGGGCGGGGATAACCGGCCGGGGCGGGAACGCCGGTGATCCGGGACACCCGGCGGGCAGGCGCCGGATGCGTCCGGACAGCGGGTGCGTTACATCGGTCTGCCGGTACCGGCGGAGATCCCGCGGACGGTGGAGAGGATGGCATGACCACGACGCAGGCCGTACCCGTGACCGTCGCCGTGTCCCGGCGCGCCGACCCGGCGCGTACCGACGAGGTGGTGGCGTGGATGCGGGCCGGAACGGCGCTCGCGGAGAGCTTCCCCGGCTTCCTCGGCGCCGGTTTCGTCCGCAGCGCCCCCGGTTCCGGCGAGTGGCACGTGATGTACCGCTTCGCCGACGCGGACACGCTGCGCGACTGGGAGGACTCGCCGCAGCGGCGCTGGTGGCTCGGCTCGGCCCAGGGCATCGTCGAGCACACCCGGGTCGAGCGGCGCACCGGCATCGAGGGCTGGTTCGACCCGCCGGTGGACCACGTGGTCGAGACGTTCGGCGAGCCGGAGCCGGCCGCGCCGCCGCGCTGGAAGCAGGCCGTCACGATCTGGCTGGCGTTCTTCCCGCTCAGCCTGGCCGCCACGCTGCTGACCACCCGGTTCCTCGCCGGCGTGCCGCTGGCCGGCCGGACGCTGCTGATGACGCTCGTGCTCACCCCGCTGATGACCTACCTGGTGCTGCCCCGGATCACCCGGGCGCTGCACCGGTGGCTGCACGGCCGGCCTGCGCCGGCACGACAGATGTGAACGACAGTGGTCGATGCCTGATAGCCGACAGAACCGCCACCGGAACCCCGCCGGGGCATAGGGTCGACGCGCCCGTTGCCGCCGCCGGACGGGGGACCGATGAGACGCTGGATCGCCGCGCTGGCCTGCCTGGCGGCGCTCGTCGCGCTCGCCTGTGACGGCTCCGGCGACGCGTCACCCCGACCCTCCGGCACACCCGCCCCCGGCGAACCCCGGGTGCTGGTCGCGCTCGGCGACTCGGTCAGCACCGGCTACGGCTCCTGCCTGGTGCTGGTGAGCTGCGAACGCAACTCCTGGTCGACCGGGGACGGCCTGCGGGTGGAGAGCCTCTACCGGCGGCTGCGCGCCGACGCGCCGGGGCTGCGGGCGTACAACCGGGCCGTGCCCGGGGCCCGCGCGGCCGCGCTGGCCGGCCAGGCCCGGTCGGCGGTACGCGACAAGGCCGACCTGGTCACCGTGCTGATCGGCGCGAACGACGCCTGCCGGGGCGACGTCGACGACATGACACCGGTCGCCACGTTCCGCGACCAGGTCGACGCGGCGCTGGGCGTGCTGCGCGAGGGCCGGCCGAAGGCCCGGGTGCTGGTGGTCAGCATCCCGGACCTGTACCGGCTCTGGCAGATCGGCCACACCGAGCCCCGCGCCGTGCGGGCCTGGTCGCGGGGCGTCTGCCCGTCGCTGCTGGCCGATGCCACGTCGACCGCACCCGCCGCGGTGGCCCGCCGGGCCCGCGTCCGGGACCGGATCGAGGCGTACGACGGGCAACTGCGCGCCGCCTGCCGGGCGTACGGGTCACGCTGCCGGTGGGACGGCGGCGCGGTGCACCGCCACCGCTTCGACCTGGACCAGGTCAACGCGCTCGACTGGTTCCACCCGAACGCGACCGGGCAGGGCCGGCTGGCCGAGGTGGCCTGGAACGCCTCCGGCTGGTCAGGGCTGACGCGGGCCCGGTAGCTGCCGGGGACCGGCGGCGCGGTAGAGGGCACGCGTACGGTCGGCCAGTTCCTTGGTGGCCGACGAGTTGGCCCAGGTGCCGAGCACGATCGCGGCGCCCGGCACGACCTTGGCGAACATCCGCTTGGCGGCACGCACCCCGGCCATCCGGGCCAGCCGGACCCCGAGCTGGAGCATCACCCGGCCCAGCGCCCGGTCGCCGGCGGAGCCGAACAGGGCACCGGCCCGCTCCCGGCCGGCGGCCACGCCCAGCGCGAGGCGGGCCGTCTCGGCGACCTTGTGCACCCGCTGGAGCACCAGCAGGTCGGTGGCCCGGTCGGGGTGGGCCGGGTCGACGCCGTAGGCGGCCGCGACGTGCAGCACCAGCCGGGCCTGGGTCCAGGCCAGCACGCCCACGTCGATCACCGCGCCGGGCAGCCCGGCCGCGCCGGACACCGCACCGGAGAGCCGGGCGTGGTTGACGAACTTGCGGACCGCCTGGTCGGCCAGGTGCTCCGGCGGGGCGTCCGGCCGCAGCGCCCGCTCCCGGGCGGCCCACTGGGCGGCCTCCGGGCCGAGCCGGCGCACCGCCTCCAGGGCCAGGTGCTCCGGCGCGTACTGCGGGTCCTCCCGCATCCGGTCCCACAGCTTGGCCGGTGGCGCCTCGGGCACCTCCACCGGCGGGACGGGGGCGGTGGGGACGGCGTTGGGCTCCCCGTCGACGGGGGCGGGGTCGGTCACGAAGGGCTCCGGAGGCTCGTGCGGCGGGGGTGACGCGGGTCAGCGCCGGCGCGACTGCAGCCGGGTCGCGATCTGCCGCAGCCGGGCCTGGTTCTCCGGCTTCGACATCTCACGCCGGCCGCGATCGACCAGTTGCTGGCCCCGCGGCGACCGCAGGAAGGCGGTGATCCGTTGCATCAGCGACATGAGAGTCCTCCCGTCCCGCGGTCCCCTTCATGTGTACCTGGGACCGGCAAGCCCTCTGATACCCGAATCGGCCCTTTCGCAACCACCCGTCCGGGTCAGCCGAGGATCTCGGCCACCACCTCGCCGGCGCGCCACTCGTGCTGGGCGTACGCGTCCGGGAACGCGGAGATCTGCACGGCCTGGGCGGCCACCGAGAGCGGCAGGCTCTGCCAGCCGGGGATCTCGGCGAGCGCGGACAGGAACGCCTTCGTCGCGTACTCCGGGTCCATCAGCTGCTCGACGGTGCCCCAGCCGCTGCTGGGGCGCTGCTGGAACAGCCCGACCGAGTCGTGGTCCCAGCCGATCGCCTGGTGCGGGTAGTTCTGCGACTCGGGCAGCACGCCGCTGGCGTAGTTGAGCAGGGTGCTCTCCTGCATGGCGGTCGCCACCGCGATGACCAGGGCGCGGCGCGGCATGCCCATCTCCTTGCCGGCCTGCACGATCTTCTTGGCGTTGTTCATCTGGGTGCGGTCCAGGCCGGCGACCGGGACGATCTGCCGGACCGTCTTCTTCGGCTTGGGCTTGGTGGTCGCCTTGGGGCTCGCCGTCGCGGACGGGGTGACGCTGGGGGTGGGAGTGGCGGGGGCGGTGCTCGGCCGGGTCATGGCCCGGGAGGCCGGGTCGACCTCCGCGCGCTCGGCGACCTCCGCCGAGGGCGCCGGGGCGGCGGCGCGGTCCGGGGCGCCGAAGCCGGCCTGGCTGACACCGACCAGGCCGAGGCAGCAGGCCGCGCCGGTGGCGACCGCCAGCTTCGTCCGGCCGGGCCGGGGGTTCATGGGTGCCCAGAAGCGGGTACGCCGGAAGAGTCCCTGGAGCTTCGCCGAACGGTCGGTGGAGGGGGTATCGTCCGAACGGTCAGCCGGGCGGCCGGAGCCGAACGGGTCGTCGAGGTTGCCGTCGTTACGCATCCGACGAGGCTAGGCAGGGCAAACCGGGATCACCCAGGCCGAAAGGGTGGCCCTCGCCACACTTTGGCCGCTCCGAAGCGGACGACCCACCCCGGCGCGGGCCGGCGGACCACGGACTTCGGGAACCGGACCAATCACCCGGGCGACGGCGCGTGCGGCGGCGCGGGCAGGAACGCCGCAGACCTCCAGGTCCCGCCCGATGATCGACTAACTCGTCCGTTCGGACGATCCGGATATGGGTCGCCGGACCGGGGCGTAGCCGAATCGTGATCATCATCCGGGCATCGGACGTGGCCGTAACGGAATGGACCACCCACCCCGGTACGTTTGCCGAACCGGGGAGTCCGCACACTCGGCGCTCCCCCGCACGCGTCGACAGGGAGGACCCCACCGGTGCTCGATCCACACGAGCTCTACGAACTCACCGACGAGCTGCCCGAGCTCGGCCAGCCGGTGCTGATCCAGGCGCTCACCGGCTTCGTCGACGCCGGCAACGCCACCCGGCTGGCCCGGGAACAGCTGCTCACCTCGCTCGACGCCCAGGTCATCGCCCGCTTCGACGTGGACCAGGTCTTCGACTACCGCTCCCGCCGCCCGGTGATGACGTTCGTCGAGGACCACTGGGAGTCCTACGACGCCCCGGCGCTGGAGCTGCACCTGCTGCGCGACGACGACGAGACCCCGTTCCTGCTGCTCACCGGCCCCGAGCCGGATCTGCAGTGGGAGCGTTTCGTGGCCGCCGTCGCCGGACTCAGCGCCCGCCTCGACGTCCGGCTCACCGTCGGGCTCAACTCGATCCCGATGGCGGTGCCGCACACCCGGCCCAGCGGCGTCACCGCGCACGCCACCCGCAAGGACCTGATCGCCGGGCACGAGCCGTGGCTGCAGAAGGTGCAGGTGCCGGCCGGCGTCGGTCACCTGCTGGAGTACCGCCTCGGCGAGCAGGGGCGCGACGCCCTCGGCTTCGCCGCGCACGTGCCGCACTACGTGGCCCAGGCCGAGTACCCGGCCGCCGCCGAGGCGCTGCTGTCCGCCGTGTCCCGCAGCACCGGCCTGCTGCTGCCGGTCGAGGCGCTGCGGACCGCCGCCGAGGCGGTCCGGGTGGAGATCGACCGCCAGGTCACCCAGACCGAGGAGGCGGCGACGCTGGTCCAGGCGCTGGAGGAGCAGTACGACGCGTTCGCCCGCGGCCGGGGCGAGAAGAACCTGCTCGCCGGCGAGACCGGGCCGCTGCCCACCGCCGACGAACTCGGTGCCGAACTGGAACGCTTCCTCGCCGAGCAGACCCGCCCCGGCGACACCCCGGAGCGCTGAGGCGGCGGGGCGGGCGGCGATGCGGCAGGCTGGGGACATGCGCCTGGCGACCTGGAACGTCAACTCGGTGAAGGCCCGCCTGCCCCGGCTGCTCGAGTGGCTGGCCACCACGAAACCCGACGTCGTGTGCCTGCAGGAGACCAAGTGCCCCGACGGGGCGTTCCCGGTCGCCGAGGTGGGCGAGTTGGGCTACGAGGTGGCCAGCCACAGCGACGGGCGGTGGAACGGCGTCGCCGTACTGTCCCGGGTCGGGCTGGCCGACGTGACCGTCGGCTTCCCCGGCGAACCCGGGTTCCCCGAGCCCGAGGCCCGCGCCATCTCGGCCACCTGCGACGAGCTGCGGGTCTGGTCGGTGTACGTGCCGAACGGCCGCGCGCCGGACGACCCGCACTACGCGTACAAGCTGGCCTGGTTCGCGGCGTTGCGCGACGCCTTGGAACCGGAGGTGGCCGGCCCCCTGCCGGTGGCCGTCTGCGGGGACTTCAACGTGGCGCCCACCGACGCGGACGTCTGGGATCCGGCGCTGTTCGTCACCTCCACCCACGTCACCCCGGCCGAGCGGGCCGCCCTGGCCGCGCTGCGTGACCTGGGTCTGGAGGACGTGGTGCCGACGCCGATGAAGGGGCCGCACCCGTTCACGTACTGGGACTACCGGGCCGGCATGTTCCACCAGAACAAGGGCATGCGGATCGACCTGGTGTACGCGAGCGCGTCGTTCGCCCGCGCGGTCCGCTCCGCGTACGTGGACCGGGAGGCCCGCAAGGGCAAGGGCCCGTCCGACCACGCTCCGATCGTGGTCGACGCGGACCTGGCACCGGCCGTCGAGACGTTCTGAGCGCGGCGCTGGTTAGGGTGGACACATGGCTGTCGTGAAGATCAACGCGATCGACGTCCCGTCCGGCGCCGGCGAGGAGCTGGAGAAGCGGTTCGCGGCGCGGGCCGGCGCGGTGGAGAACTCCCCCGGCTTCCTCGGCTTCGAGCTGCTGCGCCCGGTCGCCGGGGACACCCGCTACTTCGTGTACACGCGCTGGGAGAGCGAGGAGGCCTATCAGGCGTGGGCGCAGGGCCCGTCGCGGGCCGCGCACGCCGAGGGCGGCGAACCCCGCAAGCCCGTCGCCACCGGCGCCACCCTGCTGGAGTTCGAGGTGGTCCAGCAGGTCCCCGCCAAACCCTGACCCCGCATTCCCTTGTCTTTTCGGTCGATCATGAAGTTGGCGGCACTCAGCGTCCGTTTCGTCACCGCCAACCTCATGATCGACGCGGGCGGTCGGGCGGGGACGGTCAGCGGGTGAGGGACGCGAAGACGATCACGTTGTCCTGGTAGCCGGTACGGCCGCCGACCCACTCGCCGCCGCAGGTGATCAGGCGCAGCTCGGCCGGGCCCGAGTCGCCGTAGACCCGGGCGGCGGGCAGGTTCGACTTGTCGAAGTACTCGACGCTGTCCACCTTGAAGGTCACCACGCTGCGGTCGGCGCGGGTCACCTGGATCCGGGCGCCCGGCTTGAGTGAGCGCAGCCGGTAGAAGACGGCCGGGCCGCTCTTGGTGTCGACGTGACCCACGATGATCGCCCGGCCCGGGTCACCGGGCACCGCACCCCTGTCGTACCAGCCGGTCTGGTCGTGCTCGGTCAGCGGCGGTACGTCCACCGAGCCGTCCTTCGCCTGCCCGACCGGGGTCACCGGCGCGTTGACCTTGATGGCCGGCACGGCCAGGCGTACCGGCCGGCTCGCCGGTTTCCGGACCGGGGCGGCGGCACTCGCCGGAGCCGCCGCGCCCGACCCGTTCGACCGGCTCGACTCGGTGGACGCGTCGGCGAAGTCGAACGGCCCGGCCGTGCGCCCGAGGCCGGCACCGGTGGCGAACACGCCGACCAGCACCAGCACCACTGCCAGCGGCTTCGACCAGGAGCCCCGGCCCCGGTCTCCCCTGCCCGGCGACGCCGACGGCGGCTCGACAGGCGGCGGCCCGGCGGGCCGGGGGCGCAGGGCCGGCGGATCGGCCGACGGCGGATACCACGGTCGTGACGCGGCGGGCGGCGGCATCCACGGCCGCGACCCGGAGACCGGCACGGCCGCCGATCCGGTCCCGGCGGCCGGACCCGTCCCGGCGGCAGACCCACTCCCGGAGCGCGGTCCGGTCCGGGGCGCGGCGGCCGGATCAGCCCTGGAGAACCGGGCGGTGCCGGTCGGTGGCGCGGCGGGCGGGGGCAGGGCGAGGAACGGCCGGCCGGAGCGCCGGGATCCGGCGGGCGGCGGAACGAAGTGCTCGGCCATGACCGGCCTCAGCGTCCGGCGGCGCCGCGGGCCTGCCGGCGGGACGCGGCCACGCCGAGCCCGGCGCCGACCACCGTCACCGCCAGCCCGACCGGCACCAGCAGGCCACCGAGCCCGGGGCCGGCGGTGCCGCCGAAACCGGTGGCCGGGCCGCGGCTGGGCAGGTGACTGGGCGGGTGGGTCGGCTGCCGGGTGGGCTGCCCCTGCTTGACCACCTGGAGCATGGTGGAAGCGGTCTCCCCGCCCGGGCACTCCAGCTTCACCCGGTAGTTGCCGGGCCGGGTGCGCTCGTGGACCATCGGCGAGGCGGTGAGCAGGCCGCGCTGCGGCTGCACCTGGATCCTGCCGAACGCGTCCGAGGTGACGATCGCCGGAACGGTGTTGTTCCGGCAGCTCGCCCGGATCCCGACGAGGTAGCCGGGCGAGACGGTGCCCGGGGTGACCTCCACGAAGATCACGTCGGCCGGGGGTTGTTCCGGCACCGGCTCGGCCTGGGCGGGCAGCGCGCCGGCCAGCGGGGCGGCGCACGCGGCGGCCGCGACCAGCAGCGCCCTACGTACCCTGAACGACCCCATGACCCCTCCCGGCGTACGGGATGAATCCTCTCACCCCTGGGCGCACATCACATCCGATCCGGGCTAGGCTCGGGTCGCTGTGACCCTCCCCGACATCGCCGCCGGCCGCATCCGTACCTTCCATCCGCGTCGCGGACGGATGAGCGAGCGGCAGCGCGACGCGCTCACCCGGCTCTGGCCCGCGTACGGCCTGGAGATCGCCGCCCTCGACGGGCCGTGCGATCCGACGGCGCTGTTCGGACGACGGGCGCCGCTGGTGCTGGAGATCGGCTCCGGCATGGGCGACGCCACCGCCGCAATGGCGGCGGCCGACCGGGACCGACACTATCTGGCGGTCGAGGTCCATACGCCGGGAATCGCCAACCTGCTCGACCTGGTGGAACGCCACGGTCTGGACAACGTACGGGTGGCCGAGGGCGACGCGCTGGACCTGGTCCGGGCGATGCCGGAGGGCTGCCTCGACGCGGTGCACGTGTTCTTCCCCGACCCGTGGCCGAAGACCCGGCACCACAAGCGGCGGATCATCGCGCCGGCGCACGTGGCGCTGCTGCGGTCCCGGCTGGCGCCGGGCGGCACGCTGCACTGCGCGACGGACTGGGCCGAGTACGCCGAGTCGATGCGCGAGACGCTCACCGCCGACCCGGAGATGGTCGACGTGTACGGCGGCTACGCGCCCCGTCCGGCGCACCGCCCGGTGACCAAGTTCGAGCGGCGCGCGCTGACCGCCGGCCGGGAGGTCTTCGACCTGATCCACCGGCGGCGCTGAACCCGTTGCGCTGAACCCGGTTGGCGCGGCGTGGTGTGATCCAGGCACGATGGGAGCCGCCATGACTCTCACCGCCGCGCTGCCGAAGACCGCCGACCCCGACACCCTCTACGACGCGTTCGCCTCCTGGGCGTCCGAGCGCGGCCTGGACCTCTATCCCCATCAGGAGGAGGCGGTCATCGAGATCGTCTCCGGCGCGAACGTGATCATGAATACGCCGACCGGCTCGGGCAAGAGCCTGGTGGCGATCGCGGCGCACTTCGCGGCGCTGGCCGACGACCGGACGACCTTCTACACCGCGCCGATCAAGGCGCTGGTCTCGGAGAAGTTCTTCGCGCTCTGCGAGGTCTTCGGCGCGGAGAACGTCGGCATGCTCACCGGCGACGCCAGCGTCAACGCGGACGCGCCGATCATCTGCTGCACCGCGGAGATCCTGGCCAACCTGGCACTGCGCGAGGGCCGCCGCGCTGACGTCGGCCAGGTGATCATGGACGAGTTCCACTTCTACGCCGAGCCGGACCGCGGCTGGGCGTGGCAGGTGCCGCTGATCGAGCTGCCGCAGGCGCAGTTCGTGCTGATGTCGGCCACGCTCGGCGACACCACCCGCTTCGTCGACGACCTGACCCGGCGCACCGGGCGGCCGACCGCCGTCGTCCGCTCGGCCGAGCGGCCGGTCCCGCTCCTCTTCTCGTACGCGACCACGCCGCTGCACGAGACGCTCGAGGAACTGCTGGAGACCAAGCAGGCCCCGGTGTACGTCGTGCACTTCACCCAGGCCGCCGCGCTGGAACGTGCCCAGGCGCTGATGAGCGTGAACGTCTGCACCCGCGCCGAGAAGGACATGATCGCGAGTGCGATCGGCAACTTCCGGTTCACCTCCGGCTTCGGCAAGACGCTGTCCCGGCTGGTCCGCCACGGCATCGGCGTGCACCACGCGGGCATGCTCCCGAAGTACCGCCGCCTGGTCGAGACGCTCGCCCAGGCCGGCCTGCTCAAGGTCATCTGCGGCACGGACACGCTCGGCGTCGGCATCAACGTGCCGATCCGTACCGTGCTGTTCACCGGCCTCTCGAAGTACGACGGGGTGCGGACGCGCCTGCTGAAGGCCCGCGAGTTCCACCAGATCGCCGGCCGGGCCGGGCGGGCCGGGTTCGACACGCTGGGCCGGGTCGTGGTGCAGGCCCCCGAGCACGTGATCGAGAACGAGAAGGCGCTCGCGAAGGCCGGCGACGACCCGAAGAAGCGCCGCAAGGTGGTGAAGAAGAAGCCGCCGGAGGGCTCGATCGGCTGGGGCGAACCGACGTTCCAGCGGCTGGTCGAGGCCGAGCCGGAGCCGCTCACCTCCAGCTTCCAGGTCAGCCACTCGATGCTGCTCAACGTGATCGGCCGCCCCGGCGACGCGTTCGCCTCGATGCGGCACCTGCTCACCGACAACCACGAGGATCCGGCCGCGCAGCGCCGGCACATCCGCCGGGCCATCGCCATCTACCGGGCGCTGCGCGCCGGCGGCGTGGTCGAGGAGCTGCCCGAGCCGGACGAGACCGGCCGCCGGGTACGGCTCACCGTCGACCTCCAGCTCGACTTCGCGCTCAACCAGCCGCTGTCACCGCTGGCGCTGGCCACCGTCGAACTGCTCGACCGGGAGTCCCCGTCGTACGCGCTCGACGTACTCAGCGTGATCGAGTCGATCCTCGACGACCCGCGCCAGGTGCTGTCCGCGCAGCAGTTCAAGGCCCGCGGCGAGGCGGTCGCCGCGATGAAGGCGGAGGGCATCGAGTACGAGGCACGCCTCGAACTGCTCGACGAGGTGACCTGGCCCAAGCCGCTCGCCGAGCTGCTGGAGTCCGCGTACGAGATGTACCGGCAGGGCCACCCGTGGGTCGCCGACCACCAGCTCTCCCCCAAGTCGGTGGTCCGGGACATGTACGAGCGGGCCATGACGTTCCCCGAGTACGTCCAGTTCTACGGGCTGTCCCGGTCCGAGGGGCTGGTGCTGCGGTACCTCGCCGACGCGTACAAGACGCTGCGGCAGACCGTCCCCGAGGACGCGAAGACCGAGGAACTGGTCGACCTCATCGAGTGGCTGGGTGAGTTGGTCCGCCAGGTCGACTCCAGCCTGATCGACGAGTGGGAGCGGCTGCGCAACCCGTCGGACGTGGCCGAGGTGGCCGCCTCGCTCGACGACCGGCCGCCGGCGGTGACGCGCAACGCGCGGGCGTTCCGGGTGCTGGTGCGCAACGCGATGTTCCGCCGCGTCGAGCTGGCCGCGCTGCGCCGCTGGGATCTGCTCGGCGAGCTGGACGCGGGCGACGGCTGGAACGCCGACGCCTGGGCCGACGCGCTGGAGCCGTACTTCGAGGCGTACGACGCGATCGGGGTGGGCCCGGACGCGCGCGGGCCGGCGCTGCTGATGATCGAGCAGGGCCGCGAGAGGTGGACCGTACGGCAGATCCTGGACGACCCGGACGGCGACCACGACTGGGGCATCAGCGCCGAGATCGACCTGGCCGCATCGGACGAGACCGGCGCGGCGGTGGTCCGGATCACCGACGTCGGCCAGTTGTAGCGGCGCCGCCTGACGTACGCCGCGGGGGCGGAACCGGTCCGGTTCCGCCCCCGCGGTCGTGTCCGATCAGTCGCGCGGGGCCTGGAACGCCACGCGACGACGACGGAACACGACGAACAGGACCGCGCCGGCCGCGAGCACGGCGGCGCCGACACCGGCGAGCGTGGCCGCCGGCGCACCGGTGATCGGCAGGCCGCCGCCGGTGCCACCGCTGCCGTCTCCGGAGCCACCGGTGCCCGGGCCGCCGTTGCCGACGGCGACGACGATGCGAGCGGTGTTGTTCGCCGGCTTCGATTCGGTCGAGGACGTGGCGCCGTCGACCACGATCGTGCCGTCGGTACCCGGCGTCGACTTGATCTTCAGCTGGACGGTGGGCTTGATCCGGCCGTAGCCGGAGGCGACGCTCGGGAACTCGCTCTCGAAGTTGCACCGCAGCTTCGCCGACTCGGGCAACGTCGTGCCCGGCTGGCCGTCGGTGTAGCACCACTCGCTGGGCAGCAGGACGGTGCCGCTCGGCGCGGTGATGAGGACACCGGGGCCGCCGCCGTCGGACGGGCCGTGGTTGACGACCTCGTAGGTGAGATCGACGGTCTGGCCGACCGCTCCCTTCACCGGCGCGGCGGTGACGGCGACGTCGAGGCTGTTCTTCTTGCTCCAGAACCCGAAGTCGGCGTAGTTGTCCGACTCGTCGAGCTCGCGCTCCACGACGGCCTTGCGGGCCTGGCCCGCCTTGACCGCCTTGGCGTGCAGCTTCTCGGCGGCGGTGGCGAACGACGGGCCGTTGCCCTTGGTCGCCGCGGCCTTCTTCGCCGTCTCCGCCTCACCGGCCAGCGCGGTGCTGAACAGGGCGTAGTTCTCGTCCGGGCCGGGCAGGTTGCGGCCGAACGTGATGTTGAACAGCGACTCGCCCGTCTCGTCGTCGAACAGCAGCAGCCCTTCGCCGGGCTTGAGCGTCAGCGGCACCGTGCAGGTGACCTGGCTCGGCCCGTAGACGTAGGGCGGACCGCTGGCCTTCGGGTAGTAGCCGACGTAGGTGCAGTCGCTGTACCGCTCGACGAAGGTGGCGCCGGTGGGCAGGTCGACCCGGACGGTGAAGTCGGTCGCCGGGCTGTCGCCCTCGTTGAGCACACCGCTGTAGAGCGGGACGCGGTCGCCCTCACCGACCGGCTTGGACTTGTCGTTCAGGTCGTCGGCGGCGGCGACCAGATCGGGGCCCGAGGCGCGGATCGTGACCGGGAAGCTGATCGTGTTGTCGCCGGGGTTGGCGTCGTCCTGCGCGCCGGCGATGGTCACGCCGACCGAACCGGCGTCACCGGGGGTCGCACCGGTGCGGCTGGCCAGCGAGAGCGGGTAGAGGAGATCGGTCTGGCCGGCCACCAGGCCACCGACGGCGCAGGTGACCTTCCCCGCCGCGAGCTTGCAGGAGTCGTTCCAGTCCGGCACCGAGGCGACCACGTCGGACGACAGCTTGCCCAGGTCGAGCGTGACGGTCACCGCCGTCGCGTCGGCCTGGCCGTAGTTGTAGACGTACATCCCGACCGTGGTGCCACTGTTGTCGATCTCCGCGACGGGGTCGCTACTGAAGGAGACGAACAGGTCGGGCAGCTCGTCGGCGGCGTGCGCCGGGGTCGACGGGGCGAAGAGCGCGGTCGTGGCCAGCAGCGCCGCGGTGGCGGCGAGGCGGGGCCATCGGGCCGTGAGGGATCGCATGGGTACTCCGAAAGAGAGGTGTGGAAGAACCGCACTCTAGGGGACGGATCGATCGCGCGGTGTCCCGTCCGGATCGGCAGGCCGTCTGCGAACGGATCGACAATGCCCCTTTCGCACCCTGGGCGATGTCAGACCCGTCGATTAGAATGTATGTACTAATCGAGCTGCTGACCTGGGAGGATGCTCGTGACTGCGCCCACCTCCGCGACCCCTGTCACCCCCTACGCCACCCTCCTCGGATTCACCCGGTACGTCGACCGCACCGGGCCCACGAAAGCCACCTTCGTCGGCGGTCTGCGCCGGCAGCGGGCCAGCCGGCACGGCTTCAACCCGCACGGCCAATTCGTCAAGGCGCTCAAGGCCGATGTCGCCTTCCACACCGGCGGCACCCACCTCGCGCAGGTCGCCGACCTGGTCAAGCCGCGCTGGCGTCCGCTCTACGAGGCGCTCGTGCCGGGCGCGACCCGCTGGCTGCAGTCGCTCGGCGAGCCAGCCGGCGTCGACCTGGCCCAGACCCGCGACGCCCTGGCCATGCTGGGCGACCTGCCCGTGAAGATCAACCCGCAGTTCGGCGTCCGGTACGCCGAAGGCCGGGCCGAGGCGATCCGGCTGCACTTCGACGAGGCACCGCCGAGCGAGGAGGCCACGCTCGCCACGCTGCACCTGATGGCCCGGCACATGGACGCGGTGCTGCCGCACGCCGAGCCGGTCCTGGTCGACGTGCGTCGCGGCGAGGCACACCGGATGCCCGCCGACGTGAAGCCCGAGCAGATCGAGCAGTGGCTGGCCGGTGAGGCGGCCGCGTTCCGCGCCATCTGGTCCACCGCCGCCTGACCGACCGCCCACCTACCGAACGGCCGTCCCGCTACCCGGGGCGGCCGTTCGCCGTCCCGAGCGGTGCGCCGCGGGGGGACTCCGCGCCGTGGACGAACAGCGGACGGCATCGTCGGTGTCTGCTTTCCTCCTCTGGGCTCAGATTGGTGGCATATGCGGGCATCCGTCGGGAACACCCCGCGTGGCCGCCCTCCCCGGCTCCCCCGCCGTTCGTCGCCAGTCGTCGTCGAGGAGCAACAGTGGTAACAAACGACTCGCCTGTCGTACCCCCGCTACGGACCGCCCGCGCCCCGCGCCCGGTACGCGGCCGCCTCATCCTGCTCGGACCGGCGTTCGTGGCGGCGGTCGCCTACGTCGACCCCGGCAACTTCGCCACCAACTCCACCGCCGGGGCCCGGTACGGGTACCTGCTGGTCTGGGTGGTCGTGGCGGCGAACCTGGCCGCCATGCTGGTGCAGACGCTCACCGCGAAGCTCGGCCTGGCCACCGGGCGCAGCCTGCCCGAACTGTGCCGGGAGCACCTGCCCCGGCCGCTCAACCGGGTCATGTGGGCGCAGGCCGAGCTGGTCGCCATGGCCACCGACCTGGCCGAGGTGATCGGCGGGGCGGTCGCGCTGTACCTGCTGTTCGGCGTCCCGCTTCTCCCCGGCGGCCTGATCATCGGCGCCGCCTCGTTCGCCATCCTCGCGCTGCGGGCCAGGGGCTTCCGGACGTTCGAGATCGCCATCGCCGTGCTGCTCGGCGTGATCGTGCTGGCGTTCGCGGTCAACCTGGTCAGCGCGCAACCGGACGTGTCCGACGCCGCGGCCGGACTGCTGCCCCGGATGCAGGGCACCGACAGCATGCTGCTCGCCGCCGGCATCCTGGGCGCGACGGTGATGCCGCACGTCATCTACGTGCACTCGGCGCTGACCCCGAACCGCCTGCCCGCCGAGGGTGAGGCGCAGCGGCGGCTGGTCGCCAAGGGCCTGCGGGTCGACGTGCTGATCGCACTGGGCATCGCCGGCGCGGTCAACCTGGCCATGCTGCTGGTCGCCGCGAGCAGCTTCCACGGCACGTCGATCCCCGGCACCGACACCCTGGAAGGCGTGCACTCCGGGCTCGCCGCCACGCTCGGCACGGCGGCGGCGGTCGGCTTCGCGGTCGCTCTGCTCCTGTCCGGGCTCGCCTCCACGAGCGTCGGCACGTACGCCGGCGAGATCATCATGCAGGGCTTCCTGCGCCGCCGGATCCCGCTGCTGGTCCGCCGGACGATCACGCTGCTGCCCGCGCTGGCGGTGCTCGCGATCGGCGTCGACCCGACGCGGGCGCTGGTGCTGTCCCAGGTGGTGCTGAGCTTCGGCATCCCGTTCGCGCTGATCCCGGTGGTGATGTTCACGCGCCGCCGGGATCTGATGGGCAGCCTGGTCAACCGCCGGTCCACCACCGCCGCGGCGGTCGCGATCACCGCGTTCGTGGTGGCGCTCAACGCGTTCCTGCTCTGGCAGTTGGCGGCCTGAAACACACCCGCGCCCGTCCGGCCCGGTGGGGCTGGACGGGCGCGGGTGATTCGGGGCTCAGGCGGCCAGGTACTTCTCCAGGTCGTCCAGGATCTTGTTGGCGGCGCCCACGCCGATGCCGGTCATCCAGATCTCGTCGGACACCACGTGCGCCTTGCCGGCCTTGACCGCGGACAGGCCCTTCCACAGCGTGCCGCCGGTGACCTTGGCCTGCTCGGCGGCGGCCTTCTCGCCGTACGCGGTCACGAACACCACGTCGCCGTCGGCCTCGGCGATGCGCTCCGGGCTGACCCGGTCCATCCGCTTGTCCTCCTTGCCGGCGAGCATCTGCCGCTCGGGGCGGCCCAGGCCGGTGTCACCGACGACGATGCCGGAGAACGAGTCAGGCCCGTACAGACGGATCTCGGTCGGCATGAAGCGCACGATGGAGACCTTGCGCGACGAGGCGTCGCCGAGCTTCGTGCCGAAGTCCTTCGCCCGCTTCTCGTACTCGGCCAGCAGGTCCTTCGCCTGCTGCTCCTTGCCCAGTGCCGCGCCGTCGAGGAGGAAGTTCTCCTTCCAGGTGATGCCCACCTTCTCGGTGAACACGGTGGGGGCGATCTTGGACAGCTCGTCGTAGAACTTCTCCTGGCGGAACTTGCTGCCCAGGATCAGGTCCGGATTGAGCGCGTTGATCGCCTCCAGGTCCGGCTCGGTGAGCACGCCGACCTCGGTGATGCCGGCGAGCTTGTCCGCGCCGAAGTAGGTGGGCCAGCTCTTCGCCTCACCGGCGGTCGCCGCGCCGACCGGGGTGACGCCCAGCGACAGCGCGGTGTCGATCTTGTCGGTGTCGAGCACGACCACGCGCTTGGGCTCGGCGGGCACCTTCGTGGTGCCCATGGCGTGGGTGATCTCCCGGGTCTCCCCGGTGCCGGTGCCGGCGACGGGGTCACTCTCCCCGCATGCGGTGAGACCGACGCCGAGAGCGAGGGCGGCGGTGAGTGCGACGGCGAGACGACGCATCAGGTTCCTTTCGGTGGTGCGGGTCGGCGCGCTCAGGCGTCGCCGACGGGGGCGCCGGCCGGAGCCGGCGTGACGGCCGGAACGGCCGAGGTCTGGGCGGATCCGGTCTGGGTGAGGGCCGGCACCACGAGCGGGGCGCCGCTGACCGGGCAGGGCACGACCACGCAGTCCAGCCCGAACACGTCGCGGACCAGGTCGGCGGTGAGGATCTCGCGCGGCTCGCCGGCGGCCACCACCGCGCCGTCGCGCATGGCGATCAGGTGGTCGGCGTACCGGGCGGCCTGGTTGAGGTCGTGCAGCACGGCCACCACGGTCCGGCCCCGCTCGGCGCGCAGCCGGTGCAGCAGGTCCAGCACCTCGACCTGGTGGGCCAGGTCGAGGAACGTGGTCGGCTCGTCCAGCAGCAGCGCGTCGGTGTCCTGGGCCAGCGTCATGGCGATCCACACCCGCTGGCGCTGCCCGCCGGAGAGCGTGTCCACCGGGCGGTCGGCGAGCGCGCTCACATCGGCCAGCCGCATGGCCTCCTCGACCGCCCGTCCGTCCTCGGCCGACCACTGCCGCCACCAGCGCTGGTAGGGCTGCCGGCCGCGCCCGACCAGGTCGGCCACGGTGATCCCCTCGGGCACCAGCGGGCTCTGCGGCAGGACGCCGAGCCGCCGGGCCACGTCCCGGGTCGGCAGATCCCGGATCGCCGCGCCGTCCAGCAGCACCGCGCCGCGCCGGGGCGTGAGCAGCCGGGCCATGGTGCGCAGCAGCGTCGACTTGCCGCAGGCGTTCGGGCCGACGATCACGGTGAACGTGTCGGCCGGCAGGTCGAGGTCCAGTCCGTCCAGCACGGTGCGGCCCTCGTAGCCGACGACCAGGTCGCGGGTGGACAGCAGCGCGGTCACGACCGCCTCCCTCGGGTGCGCAGCAGCACGAAGATCAGGTACGGCCCGCCGATCGCCGCGGTGAGGACGCCGGCCGGCAGTTGGGTCGGCGCCAGCAGCCGGCGGGCGCCGAGGTCGGCGAGGACCAGCAGCAACGCGCCCAGCAGCGCGGCGCACAGCAGCGGCGGGCGCTCGGCGCGGACCAGCCGCCGGGCCACCTGCGGGGCCACCAGCGCCACGAAGTCGACGGCGCCGACCTGGGCGGTGACCATGGCGGCGGCCAGCACACCGGTGCCGGCCAGCCCCATGCGCCGGGCCACCGGCCGCAGGCCGATCCCCCGCGCGGTGTCGTCGTCGAGCGCGCTGCTGCGCAGCGCCCACCCGGCCCAGAGCAGCACCGGCAGCAGGACCGCGAGCGTGCCGGCGATCCAGGCCGCCTCGCTCCACCCCTTGCCGGCGAGCGTGCCGATCAGCCAGATCTGCGCGCGCAGCCCGTCGATCGGGTCGGCGGTGAGCATGACCACCTCGATCAGCGCCCGGAACGCGAACGCCACCGCCACACCGGCGAGCACGAACCGCTGGGCCGCCAGGCCGTGCCGGGCGCCGAGCGCGAACACCACCACCGCGGCGGCCAGGCCGCCGAGCAGCGCCGCCGGCGCCACCAGCACCGCCGCCGCGCCGCTGGTCAGCGCGATCGTCGCGGCCAGCCCTGCGCCCTGGGTGACACCGATGACGTCGGGGCTCGCGAGCGGGTTGCGGGCCACGCTCTGGATCAGCGTGCCGGCCACGCCGAAGGCCGCACCGGCCACCGCCGCGAGGACCGCGCGAGGCAGTCGCAGGTCGCGCACCACGAGGTCGTACGGGGTGCCCGCGCCGGAGAGCGACCGCACCACGTCCACCGGGGCGACGTACGGCGTACCCAGCGACAGACTGACCACCACCGCGACACAGAGCAGCACGAACAGCACCGCCGCCACGACAACCGGCCGCCACCGGAACGGCACCACGACCGCCCCGACCCGCAGCACTCCACGCCCCCGCGGCCGCACCCCTCGCCGTTGATCTTGCGCGTCGGGCTCCTCGGGTGCCCGGAATGCTCCTTCCGGGGCGGCAAGTGCAAGATCGCGGGAGCCGGCGGCGGGGGTGGGGGTGGTCATGTCGTCACCGTCTTGGCTCGGTGGACCAGGAAGGCCAGGAGCGGGGCGCCGAGCAGGGCCGTGATGATGCCGGCGGGGATCTCGCCGGGCGGGGCGACGAGACGGCCGGCCACGTCGGCCGTGAGCAGCAGGGCGGGGCCGAGCAGCGCGGCGACCAGCAGCGTCCACCGCTGGTCCGCGCCCACCAGCGCCCGGGCCAGGTGCGGCACCGCCAGCCCGACGAAGGCGATCGGCCCGGCGGCGGCCACGGCCGCGCCGGTGAGCAGCACGCCACCGGCCCCGGCGGCGAGCCGCACCAGCGCGACCCGGTGCCCGAGTCCCCGGGCCACGTCGTCGCCGAGGGCGAGCGCGTCCAGGCCTCGGGCGGCGAGCGCGGCCAGCACCACCCCGGCCACCACGAACGGCAGCACCTGCCCGGCCACGCCGACGCCCCGGCCGGTCAGCCCGCCGACCACCCAGAAGCGGTACTCCTCGAACGTGCGGGCGTCAATGCTGAGCAGCGCGTACACGATGGCGCCGAGACCGGCGTCGAGGGCCGCGCCGACGAGCGCGAGGGTGACCGGGCTGGCGCCCTCGCGGGTGCGGTTGGCGATGGCGAACACGAGCAGCCCGGCGAGCAGCGCCCCGGCGATGCCGAACCAGACGTAGCCGGCGAGCGTGCCCACCCCGAACACGGCGATGGCCAGCACCACCCCGAACGACGCCCCGGCGCTGACGCCGAGGATGCGCGGCTCGGCCAGCGGGTTGCGGGTGACCGCCTGGAACAGCACCCCGGCCAGCGCCAGCGCCAGGCCGACGACGAACCCGAGGGCGGTACGCGGCAGCCGCAGTTCCCGGACCACTGTGGTGGCGTCGCCGCCGTCCGGGGACACGAGCGCGTGCCACACCTGGTCGACGGGGAGTTGACGGCTGCCGAGCGCGAGGCTGGCCAGCAGCGCCAGCAGGAGCAGGAGCGCCGCCGCCACGGTGACCGCGACGCGGCGGACGGTGCCGCGGCGGACGGGAGTCCCGGCCCGCGCGGGCCGGACGGCGACGGTGGTCACGGG
The DNA here is from genome assembly GCF_049538395.1 of Micromonospora sp. AB353. Lineage (NCBI taxonomy): Bacteria > Bacillati > Actinomycetota > Actinomycetes > Micromonosporales > Micromonosporaceae > Micromonospora > Micromonospora sp. AB353. The sequence continues at coordinate 155,032 of NZ_JBMVFV010000001.1, forward strand.
GGGCTTCGCCTTCCGATTAGGTGCGCCTTACCTTAGCTGACCTGGTAAGGCGTACCTAAGCGGGTTGCGTCTCCACCAGGGGGAGGCACGATGGTGGATGCCATGGACGGTGGGGAGCGCTACTCGATCGGTGACCTGGCCCGGCGGACCGGGCTGCCGGTGAAGACGATCCGGTTCTGGTCCGACCGCGGCCTCGTGCCGCCCACCGACCGGGGACCGGCCGGCCACCGCCGCTACGACGCGGCCGCGGTGGCCCGGCTCGACCTGGTACGGACGTTGCGCGAGCTGGGCGTGGACCTGCCCACCGTGCGCCGGGTGGTGGCGCGGGAGGTCACCCTGGGCGAGGTCGCCTCGGCGCACGCGGACGCGCTGACCGCGCAGATCCGCCTGCTGCGGACGCGTCGCGCGGTGCTGACGGTGATCGCCCGGCGCGATGCCACCCCGTCCGAGGCCGACCTGCTGCACCGGCTGGCCGGCCTGGCCTCGCGGGAGCGACGGCGGCTGGTCGACGAGTTCCTCGACTCGGCGTTCGGCGGCCTGACCGAGCCGGGGTTCGCGGGCATCCGCCGGTCACTCACGCCGGAGCTGCCGGACGATCCGGACGACTGCCGGATCGAGGCGTGGGTGGAGCTGGCCGAGCTGGCCCTGGACCCGGGATTCCGGGCCGGGCTACGCCGGCTGGCCGAGCAGCACGCGGCGGACCGGGTGGGCGCCGAGGGCGTACGCCGGGACGTGGTCGCCGTGGTCCGGGAGGAGGTGGCCCCGGCGCTCGCCGGCGGCGTCGAGCCGGCCTCGCCGGACGCCGATCCGATCCTGGCTCGGGCGGCGGCCCGGTACGCGCGGCTCTGCGGCCGGCCGGACGACGCCCGCCTGCGCCGGCGGATGCTGGACCGGTTGCGGACCGCGCACGACCCTCGCCGGGAGCGCTACCTGGAGCTGCTCGCCGTGGTCAACGGCTGGCCGCCGGCCGAGAGCCTGGCGCCGGTGCTGGACTGGTCGATCCGGGCACTGCACGCCCGGCAGCACCTAGCCTGAGAGTATGCGATTCGACAGGCACACGGTGGTGCTCCTGGTCCGCCCGGACGACGCGCCGGACCTGCCGCAGGACGCCCTCGACCGGATCCAGGACGCCCACCTGGCGCACCAGGCCGGGCTGGTGGAGCAGGGCGCGGTGCTCGCGGCGGGCCCGTTCCTCGACGGCGACGACGGGCGGGTCCGCGGTTTCGTGGTGCTGTCGGTGGACCCGCAGATGGCCCGTGAGCTGTACGCGAACGACCCGGCGGTCCGCGCGGGCCGGCTCGTCGCGCAGGTGAGCAGCTGGATGGTGCCGGAGGGCCAGGTCCGTTTCGAGCAGGTGCCGGTCCCCCGCTCGATGCTGGAGGCAGCGGCCGGCGACTGAGTGTCGCGGCTCGGCCGGTGCGCGGGTCAGTCCTCGGCGGCCTGCCGGACTCCCGGCACCACCGGGGTCGGCCACAGCGGGGCACGCGGGCCGGCCGGCACCTCGACCTGCTGGTCCGACCAGACGTACGTCTCGGGCAGCAGGTCGGCGATCGGGACCGCGCGCAGCCCGTCGGGCGGACCGACGATCACCTTGATCGACGGGAAGTAGTCGAGCAGCACCTGACGGCAGCGCCCGCACGGCGGGAGGACGCCCCGGCCGCGGTCCCCCACCGCGACGATCGCCTCCAGCTCGCCCGCGCCCTGGGTCGCGGCGGCGCCGAGGGCCACCACCTCGGCGCAGGGGCCGCCGGTGAAGTGGTAGACGTTCACGCCGCTGAACACCCGGCCGTCGGTGCTGCGGACGGCGGCGGCGACAGTGTGGTTGTCGCTGCGGCAGCGCAGCTTCGCGACGGCGGTGGCGGCCTGCACGAGCGCCCGGTCGGTGTCCCGCATGATCATCCCCGCCCCTCGTCGGCCTCGTCGGCGGCAACTTTATCCGGCGGGGACGGCCGCACCAGGGAGGGCACGCCCAGCGCCGGTAACCCGGGGGCGGTCCGCCGCGCGGCTGCCTATCCTTGGCGACGACATGCAGAATCCAGCCGTACCCGCCGCCCCTGAGACCGCCCGCGACCTGCACCGCCGCCTCGCCCCCCTGATGTTCCGCGATCAGCGCCGGATCCAGCGGCGGCTCGACGGCGTGCGCCGGCTGCGCGACCCGCAGCGGCGGGAGGCGGCGCTGGCCGAGATCGCGGCCGAGGTGACAAGGGCCGAGGCGCGCCTGGCGGCGCGCCGCGCGGCCGTGCCGGCGATCACCTATCCGCCGCAGTTGCCGGTGAGCGAGCGCAAGGACGACATCGCCGCCGCGATCCGCGACCACCAGGTGGTGATCGTGGCCGGCGAGACCGGCTCCGGGAAGACCACCCAGCTCCCCAAGATCTGCCTGGAGCTGGGGCGCGGCGTCACCGGCCTGATCGGCCACACCCAGCCCCGCCGGCTGGCGGCCCGCACGGTCGCCGACCGGATCGCCGACGAACTCGGCACCGAGCTGGGCGACGTGGTCGGCTACAAGGTGCGCTTCACCGATCAAGTGGGCGACAACAGCCTGGTCAAGCTGATGACCGACGGCATCCTGCTGGCCGAGTTGCAGACCGACCGGATGCTGCGGCAGTACGACACGCTGATCATCGACGAGGCGCACGAGCGCAGCCTCAACATCGACTTCATCCTGGGGTATCTCAGGCAGCTCCTGCCCCGCCGGCCCGACCTCAAGGTCGTCATCACGTCGGCGACGATCGAGACCGACCGGTTCGCGAAGCACTTCGCCGACGCCGACGGCAACCCGGCGCCCGTGGTCGAGGTGTCCGGGCGCACGTACCCGGTGGAGGTCCGCTACCGGCCGCTGGTCGAGGTCACCGAGGCCGACGAGGAGGACGAGGCCGACGAGGAGAACGTCCGGGACCAGATCCAGGCCATCGGCGACGCGGTCGAGGAGCTGGCCGCCGAGGGGCCCGGCGACATCCTGGTGTTCCTCAGCGGCGAGCGGGAGATCCGCGACACCGCCGACGCGCTGGGCAAGCTGGTCCAGAAGAAGCGGTCGCTGCTCGGCACCGAGATCCTGCCGCTGTACGCCCGGCTGTCCACCGCCGAGCAGCACCGGGTCTTCGCCGCGCACTCCAACCGCCGGGTGGTGCTGGCCACGAACGTCGCGGAGACCTCGCTGACGGTGCCCGGCATCAAGTATGTGGTGGACCCGGGTACGGCCCGGATCTCCCGCTACTCCAGCCGGCTGAAGGTGCAGCGGCTGCCGATCGAGCAGGTCTCGCAGGCCAGCGCCAACCAGCGCAAGGGCCGCTGCGGGCGTACCTCCGACGGCATCTGCATCCGCCTCTACGACGAGCAGGACTTCGACTCGCGCCCCGAGTTCACCGACCCGGAGATCCTGCGGACCAACCTGGCCTCGGTCATCCTCCAGATGACCTCGATCGGGCTCGGCGACGTCGCGGCGTTCCCGTTCATCGACCCGCCGGACCGGCGCAACGTCACCGACGGCGTGAACCTGCTGCACGAGCTGGGCGCGCTCGACCCGGCCGAGACCGACCCGGCGAAGCGGCTCACCGCGCTGGGCCGGCGGCTGGCCCAGCTCCCGGTCGACCCCCGGCTGGCCCGGATGGTCCTCGAAGGCGAGCGCAACGGCTGCGCCACCGAGGTCGTGGTGATCGCCGCCGCGCTCTCCATTCAGGATCCCCGCGAACGCCCGGCCGACAAGCAGGCCCAGGCCGACCAGGCACACGCCCGGTTCGCCGACAAGGAGTCGGACTTCGTCGCGTACCTGAACCTGTGGCGCTACCTGCGGGACAAGCAGCGGGAGCTGTCGTCCAGCGCGTTCCGCCGGATGTGCAAGGCCGAATATCTCAACTACCTGCGGGTACGCGAATGGCAGGACATCGTCAGCCAGTTGCGCCAGGTCCTGCGTACCTCCGACAAGGGTGAGGGCCGGCGCGGCGCCGGCGCCGACCTGCCCGAGGAGATCGACACCCCGAAGGTGCACCAGTCGCTGCTGCCCGGCCTGCTGTCGCACCTCGGCCTCAAGGACGCGCAGAAGCACGAATACCTGGGCGCGCGGGGCGCGAAGTTCGCGATCTTCCCCGGGTCGGCGCTGTTCAAGAAGCCGCCGCGCTGGGTGATGGCGGCCGAGCTGGTGGAGACGTCCCGGCTGTGGGGCCGGGTGGCCGGGCGGGTCGAGCCGGAGTGGGTCGAGCCGCTGGCCCAGCACCTGGTCAAGCGCAGCTACAGCGAGCCGCACTGGGAGAAGAAGCAGGCCGCGGTGATGGCCTACGAGAAGGTCACGCTGTACGGCATCCCGATCGTCACCTCCCGCAAGGTGAACTTCGGGCGGATCGACGCAGGTCTGAGCCGGGAGCTGTTCATCAGGCACGCCCTGGTGGAGGGTGACTGGCAGACCCACCACCAGTTCTGGCGGGACAACCAGAAGCTGCTGACCGAGATCGAGGAGCTGGAGAACCGGGCCCGGCGCCGCGACATCCTGGTCGACGACGAGACCATCTTCGCCTTCTACGACCAGCGGATCCCCGCCGACGTGGTCTCCGGGCGGCACTTCGACTCGTGGTGGAAGAAGACCCGCCGGGAGCGGCCCGACCTGCTCACGTTCACCCGCGAACTGCTCGTCAACGACGGCCGGGGCGGGGTGGACGAGGAGGACTTCCCGGACGAGTGGCGGGCCGACGGCGTGACGCTGCCGCTGACGTACACGTTCGACCCGACCGCGCCTGCCGACGGCGTGACTGTGGACATCCCGCTGCCGCTGCTCAACCAGGTGCCGGCGGAGAGCTTCGACTGGCAGGTGCCGGGGCTGCGCGAGGAACTGGTGATCGCGCTGATCCGGTCGCTGCCCAAGCCGGTACGGCGCAACTTCGTGCCGGTGCCCGACTACGCCCGCGCCGCGCTCGCCGCGATCACGCCGGGCGAGGAACCGCTGCTGGCCGCGCTGACCCGGCAACTGCGCCGGATGACCGGGGTGACGGTTCCGGCCGACGCGTGGGATCTGAGCAGGCTGCCGCCGCACCTGCGGGTCACGTTCCGGGTGCTCGGCGACGACGACAAGCCGGTCGCCGAGGGCAAGGACCTGCCGGCGCTGCAACGCGAGCTGCGCCAGGAGGTACGCCAGGTCGTGGCCGCCGCCGCGCCCGACGTGGCCCGGACCGGGCTGACCGAGTGGTCGATCGGCGCGCTGCCGCGCAGCATCGAGCAGGTCCGCGCCGGCTTCGCGGTGACCGCGTACCCGGCGCTGGTGGACGAGGGCGCGACGGTCGGGGTGAAGGTGTTCGACTCCGCCGCCGAGCAGGAAACGGCGCACTGGGCGGGCACCCGGCGGCTGCTGCGGCTGACGATGCCGTCACCGGCGAAGTTCCTCCAGGGGCGGCTGAGCAACGAGGCGAAGCTGGCGCTGTCCCGCAACCCGCACGGCAGCGTGCCGGAGCTGATCGAGGACGCGGCCGGCGCGGCGATCGACAAGCTGATCGGCGACGCGGGCGGTCCCGCCTGGGACGCCGAGGGCTTCGCCGCGCTGCGCGACCGGGTGCGGGCCGATCTGGTGGACACCGTGGTCGAGGTGATGGAGCGGGTACGCCGGGTACTCGCGTCCGCGTACGCGGTGGAGCAGCGGCTCGGCGCCACCCGGAACCTCGCCGTGGTGGCCGCGCTGGCCGACATCCGCAACCAGCTCACCGGCCTGGTGCACAGGGGTTTCATCACCGAGACGGGGTACGCGCGCCTGCCCGACGTGCTGCGCTACCTGACCGCGATCGAGCGGCGGCTGGACCGGTTGCCGGGCAACCCGCAGCGGGACAAGCAGCAGCAGGATCGGGTCGCCGTGGTGCAGAAGGAGTACCAGGACATGCTGGCCGCGCTGCCGCCGCCGCGGCGCCAGGAGGCGGCGGTCCGCCAGATCCGCTGGATGATCGAGGAGTTGCGGGTGAACGTCTTCGCCCAGGCCCTGGGAACCCCCTACCCGGTCTCCGAGCAGCGGATCTACCGAGCCATGGACGACGCCGAGTCCCGCTGACCCGCCCGTCCCATCCCACCCGCCGCGGGCGGGGGGAGGGGTCACGTGGTGACGCGGGTGATGAAGGCGGTGAGGTGGGAGAGGGTCCGGTCGATCTTCTCCTCGAGGGTCAGCGACTCGGGCAGGCGGGCGCCGGGGCCGGCGTCCTTGCGGCCCCGTAGGTAGAGCGAGCAGGCGAGATCGTCGCAGAGGTAGATGCCCACCGAGTCGCCCTGCTGCCCCGCCTTGCCCGCCTTGCGCGCGACCATCAGGCTGACGCCGCCGGCCGGATTCGTCAGGCACACCGAGCACATGGTGCGGCGTCGCCGCCCGGGCCCGGGGCTCGGGCGCCGCAGGGCGAGGGCGACCGGGCGGCCCTGCGGGGCGGCGACCAGGTAGGCACGGTCGGGCGCCTGGGGATCCCGCCAGCCGAGGTAGTCGAGGTCGGCCCAGGGACGGGCGCCGAGGTCGCGCGGAACGTGCAGCCGCTTCGCCTCGCCCTTTGTGCAGTTCACGAAGGCGGCACGGATCTCGGGTTCGGTCAACGGAGTCATACACCCGAGGGTAATTTTCCTAAAGGTATTAGGCAAAGGCATAATGAGTCGTGGTGAGAGGAGACTCATGGCCCGCGCGGGACTCAATCGAGGACGTCTGATCCAGGCCGGGGCGGAGCTGGCCGACGAGGTCGGCTTCGACCAGGTGACCGTCTCGGCGCTGGCCAGGAGGTTCGGCGTGACGGTCGCCAGCCTCTACTCGCACGTCCGCAACTCCCACGACCTGCGGGTCGGGATCGCGCTGCTCGCGCTCGGTGAACTCGCCGACGAGGCCGCCGACGCGCTCGCCGGGCGGGCCGGCAAGGAGGCGCTGACCGCATTCGCGAACGTCTACCGCGACTACGCTCACCGCCATCCGGGCCGCTGGGCCGCGGCCCAGTTGCGGCTCGACCCGCAGACCGCGGCCGGCAGCGCCGGCATCCGGCACTCCCAGATGATGCGGGCGATCCTACGCGGCTACCACCTGCCCGAGCCGGAGCAGACGCACGCCGTCCGCCTGCTCGGCAGCGTCTTCCAGGGTTTCGTCGGCCTGGAGATGGGGGGCGGCTTCGACCACAGCGCACCCGCTCCGCCGGAGAGCTGGGAACGGGTGCTGGACGCCGTCGACGCCCTGCTGTGCAACTGGCCGACGGCCGACGCCACCTAGGCCAGCGGCTCCACGCCGGGCGGCAGCCGGCCGGTGGCGGTGGCGTCGTGGACGTACTCCAGGAGGATGCGGCGCAGCTCGCGCCCGGCGTGGGTGGGCACCACGTCGCGGCGGCGGGCCACCGCGATGGTCCGGCGGACGCCGGGCGGGACGAGCCGGGTGACCCGGATGCCCGCGCGGCGGGCCACCACGATGCCGGGCACCAGCGCGACGCCGAGCCCGGCCTCGACGAAGCTGAGCACGGCGTCCATCTCCCCGCCGTCGACGGACAGGGTCGGCTCGAACCCGGCCGCCCGGCACGCCTGGAGCGTGGCGTCACGCAGGTCGTAGCCCTCGCGGAACATGACGAGCGGCTGGTCGCGCAGGTCGGTGATCCGCAGTTCCCCGGCTTCGGAGGCGCCGGGCAGCGGGTCGACCGAGGCGACCACCAGGCTCTCCCGCAGGATCGGGTCGGCGCGCAGCCCCGGGTCGGTGCCGGCCGACGGCATGATGATCAGGGCGAGGTCGAGGTCGCCGCGGAGCAGGTCACGGACGAGGTCCTGCGAGCCGCCCTCCTCCACGCGCAGGTCGATCGTGGGGTGCGCGTCGCGGAACCGGCGCAGCACCGGCGGGGCGAGCGAGGTGGCGAGGCTGGGTGTGGCGCCGAGCCGGACCCGGCCCCGGCGCAGCCCCACCAGCTCCTGCACCTCGCGGGTGGCGGTCTCCACGTCGGCGAGGATCCGCTTGGCCAGCGGCAGCAGCACCTCACCCGCGGCGGTCAGTGTGATGTTGCCCCTTACCCGTTCGAACAGCGGGGCCCCCAGGTCGGTCTCCAGCGCGTGAATTTGCTTACTCAACGAGGGCTGGGTTATGCCGACAAGATCGGCTGCTTGGGTGAAATGTCGTACTTCGGCGACCGCCACGAAGTACCGGAGCTGATGGAGCTGCATCTACATAGCCTACGGCTATCAACGCTGCGATTTCGATGCATTGGACGCCTGATCGAAGTGCTCCTAGCGTCGACCGCGTGGTAATCACGAAAACTCGGTCGCCCATCCGCTCGAACGTCGGCCTCAAGGCCGTCATGGCGGTGACGGGCATCATCCTCGTGCTGTTCCTGATCGCGCACATGCTCGGCAACCTGAAGATCTTCACGGGTGAGACCTCGTTCGACCACTACGCGCACTGGCTGCGGGACATCGGCACGCCGCTGCTGCCGACGACGTGGTTCCTGTGGATCCAGCGCACCGTGCTCACGGTCGCCGTCCTCGGGCACATCGGCGCGGCCACCGTGCTCGCGATGCGGTCCCGGGCCGCCCGCCCGGTCCGGTACGCGCACCGCCGCAAGATCCACGTGAACTACGCGGCCCGCACGATGCGCTGGGGTGGTGTGATCATCCTGCTCTTCGTGATCTACCACATCCTCGACCTGACCACGGGTCACCTGAACCCGCAGGGCGACCCGGCCAACCCGTACGGCAACGTCGTCGCGGACTTCGCCCCGGAGCGCTGGTACGTCACGCTCTTCTACACCCTCGCGCTGGTGACCCTCGGCTTCCACCTGCGCCACGGCGCCTTCAGCGCGTTCCGCAGCCTCGGCCAGCAGACGCCGAAGGGCGAGCGCCGGGCCCGGATCGCCGCGCTCGTCTTCGCCGTCGCGCTCGTCGGCGGCTACCTGCTGGTTCCGTTCGCCGTGATCACCGGATTGGTGTCCTGACATGGATCTCTACACCGAGGGCGACCCGATCGCCGACACCCGGGCCCCGGACGGCCCGATCGAGACGCGGTGGGACCGCCACCGCTTCGAGATGAAGCTGGTCAACCCGGCCAACCGCCGGAAGATGACGGTGATCGTGGTCGGCACCGGCCTGGCCGGCGGTTCCGCCGCCGCCACGCTGGCCGAGCAGGGCTACCAGGTGCGGTCCTACTGCTACCAGGACAGCCCGCGCCGGGCCCACTCGATCGCCGCGCAGGGCGGCATCAACGCCGCCAAGAACTACCGCAACGACGGCGACTCGGTGCACCGCCTCTTCTACGACACGGTCAAGGGCGGCGACTTCCGCTCCCGCGAGTCGAACGTGCACCGGCTGGCCGAGGTGTCGGTGAACATCATCGACCAGTGCGTGGCGCAGGGCGTGCCGTTCGCCCGCGAGTACGGCGGCCTGCTGGACACCCGCTCCTTCGGCGGCGCGCAGGTGCAGCGCACCTTCTACGCCCGGGGCCAGACGGGCCAGCAGCTGCTGCTCGGCGCGTACCAGGCGCTGGAGCGGCAGATCGGCCTGGGCAACGTGGAGATGAACGCCCGCCACGAGATGCTCGAGCTGGTGATCGTCGACGGCCGGGCGCGCGGCATCGTGGTCCGCGACATGGTCACCGGTGAGATCAGCACCGAGATGGCCGACGCGGTCGTGCTCGCCTCCGGCGGCTACGGCAACGTCTTCTACCTCTCCACGAACGCCAAGGGCTGCAACGTCACCGCCTCCTGGCGGGCGCACCGCAAGGGCGCGTACTTCGCGAACCCCTGCTACACGCAGATCCACCCGACCTGCATCCCGGTCTCCGGCGACCACCAGTCGAAGCTGACCCTGATGAGCGAGTCGCTGCGTAACGACGGCCGGGTGTGGGTGCCGAAGGCCAAGGGCGACCAGCGCAGCCCGCGGGACATCCCCGAGGACGAGCGGGACTACTACCTGGAGCGGATCTACCCGTCCTTCGGCAACCTGGTCCCCCGGGACATCGCCTCCCGCGCCGCGAAGAACGTGTGCGACGAGGGACGCGGCGTCGGCCCGACCGGCCTCGGCGTCTACCTGGACTTCGCCGACGCGATCAACCGGCTGGGCCGCAAGGCCATCGAGGCCAAGTACGGCAACCTCTTCGAGATGTACGAGCGGATCACCGGCGAGGACCCGTACGAGGTGCCGATGCGGATCTACCCCGCCGTGCACTACACGATGGGCGGCCTCTGGGTCGACTACGACCTCCAGTCGACGATCCCCGGCCTGTTCGTGATCGGTGAGGCCAACTTCTCCGACCACGGCGCGAACCGGCTCGGCGCCTCGGCGCTGATGCAGGGCCTGGCCGACGGCTACTTCGTGCTGCCGAACACGCTCGCCAACTACCTGGCCTCCAGCTCGCTGGACAAGGTCGACGCCAGTCACCCCGAGGCGGTCGCGGCGCGGACCGAGGTCGAGGACCGGATCAAGCGGCTGCTGGCGATCAACGGCGACCGCACGGTGGACTCGTTCCACCGCGAGCTGGGCCAGATCATGTGGGAGCACTGCGGCATGGAGCGCTCCGAGGCCGGGCTGCGCAAGGCGATCGACGAGATCCGCGCGCTGCGCGAGCAGTTCTGGCAGCGGGTGCGCGTGCCGGGTGACGGCGAGGGCCTCAACCAGTCGCTGGAGAAGGCCGGCCGGGTGGCCGACTTCTTCGAGCTGGCCGAGCTGATGTGCATCGACGCCCTGCACCGCGAGGAGTCCTGCGGCGGCCACTTCCGGGCCGAGCACCAGACGCCCGACGGCGAGGCGCAGCGCGACGACGACCGGTTCGCCTACGTGGCGGCCTGGGAGTTCACCGGCACCGGTGAGCCCGTGCTGCACAAGGAAGACCTGACCTTCGAATACGTCCACCCCACGCAGCGGAGCTACAAGTGAACCTGACCCTGCGCATCTGGCGCCAGACCGGCCCCGAGGACAAGGGTCGGATGGTGACCTACCCGGTGCAGGACGTGTCCCCGGACATGTCCTTCCTGGAGATGCTCGACGTACTCAACGAGCGGCTCATCCTCGACGGCGAGGAGCCGGTGGCGTTCGACCACGACTGCCGCGAGGGCATCTGCGGCATGTGCAGCCTCATGATCAACGGCGAGGCGCACGGCCCGCAGCGCGGCACCACCGCCTGCCAGCTGCACATGCGGCAGTTCTCCGACGGCGACACGATCGACATCGAGCCGTGGCGGGCCCGGGCGTTCCCGGTCGTCAAGGATCTGGTGGTCAACCGCAACGCGTTCGACCAGATCATCGCCGCCGGCGGCTACGTCACCGCGCCGACCGGCAGCGCCCCGGAGGCGCACTCGGTGCCGGTACCGAAGGCCGACGCGGACGCCGCGTTCGAGTCGGCCGCCTGCATCGGCTGCGGCGCCTGCGTGGCGGCCTGCCCGAACGGCTCCGGCATGCTGTTCACCGCCGCGAAGATCACCCAGCTCTCGCTGCTGCCGCAGGGTCAGCCGGAGCGCTACACCCGGGTGATCGGCATGGTGGACGCGCACGACGAGGCCGGCTTCGGCGGCTGCACCAACATCGGCGAGTGCGCGGCGGCCTGCCCGAAGGGCATCCCGCTGAACACCATCGGCCGCCTCAACCGGGACTACCTGAAGGCGACGGCCAAGCGCTCCGGCTCCTGACCGGACACCGCACGACCAGGCGACCGCCGCGCCCCGCAACCGGGGGCGCGGCGGTCGCGCTCTCCCGGGGTACGCCCCAGCGGTCGGTGCGACGAAGCGCCGGCCGCGTCACGGTCTCTCCGGGCCGGACGGGTTCATCCCGGCCCGGCCGGTGGGCGAGTCCCGCACCGGCCGGGCCACTTCGTCGTCTACTCGAACCGCTCGCCCCGCTCGGCCATGGCGACCAGCAGCGGCGGCGGGTCGAACCGCTCGCCGTAGCGCTCGGCCAGCACCCGGGTCCGGGCCACGAAGCCCGGCAGCCCGCCGTCGTACTGGTTGACGTACTGCAGGACGCCACCGGTCCAGCTCGGATAGCCGATGCCCAGGATCGAGCCGACGTTGGCGTCGGCCACCGAGGTCAGCACGCCGGAGTCCAGGCACCGCACCGACTCGATCGCTTCGATGAAGAGCATCCGCTCCTTGAGGTCCTCGAAGGGCGTGTCGAGGTTCGTGCCGCCGAACTGCTCCCGCAGCCCCGGCCAGAGCCCGGCCCGCTTCCCGTCGCGGTAGTCGTAGAAGCCGGCGCCGCCGGAGCGTCCGGTCCGGCCGCACTCGTCGATCATCCGGTCGATCACCGCGTCGGCGGCGTGCGGCTGCCAGGTGCCTCCGGCGGCCACCGTCGCGGCGGCCGTCTCCAGGCGGATCCTCCGGGGCAGGGTGAGGGTCAGCTCGTCCATCAGCGCGAGGACCGGCGCGGGATAGCCGGCCTGGCTGCTGGCCTGCTCGATGGTCGCCGCCGGGATGCCCTCGGCCAGCATCGCCACGCCCTCGTTGGTGAACGTGCCGATGACCCGGCTGGTGAAGAAGCCCCGGCTGTCGTTGACGACGATCGGCGTCTTACGCAACTGACGGACGACACCCAGCGCGCGGCCCAGCGTGGCCTCGTCGGTCCGCTCTCCGCGGATCACCTCGACCAGCGGCATCTTGTCCACCGGGGAGAAGAAGTGCAGCCCGACGAACTCCTCCGGCCGGCTGACGCCCTCGGCCAGCAGCGTGATGGGCAGCGTGGAGGTGTTGGAGGCGATGAGCGCGTCCGGCGCCACCTGCTCGATCTCCGCGTACACCTTGTGTTTGAGCGCCGGATCCTCGAAGACCGCCTCGATCGCGAGGTCGATGCCGGCCAGGTCGGCGAGGTCGCCGGTGGCGTGGATGCGCCCCAGGATCTCGTCCCGCCTCTCCGGCGTGGACCGGCCCCGGGCTACCGCCTTGTCGAGCAGGCCCGCCGAGTACGCCTTGCCGCGCGCCGCACCCTCGGCGGTGACGTCCTTGAGCACCACCCGCATCCCGGCGCGGGCGCAGACGTACGCGATGGCGGCGCCCATCATGCCCGCGCCGACGACGGCGACGCTGCGCACCGGCTCGTGGTCGCCTCCGGCGGTGCGGGACCGGGCGGTCTGGAGGTCGAAGAAGAGCGCCTTGATCATGTTCTTGGCGATCTGGCCGGTGGCCAGCTCGGTGAAGTACCGCCCCTCGATGACGAACGCGGTGTCCAGGTCGACCTGGGCGCCCTCGACGGCGGCGGCGAGGATGTTGCGGGGCGCCGGGTAGGGCGCGCCCTTGAGCTGCTTGCGCAGCAGCGCCGGCATGGCCGGCAACTGCATCGCGAGCCCAGGGCTGGACGGGGTGCCGCCGGGCATCCGGTAGCCCTTGCGGTCGTACGGCTGGGTCGCGTCCGGGTTCGCGGCGATCCACTCCCGGGCGGCGGCCATCAGGGCGTCCCGGTCGGCGGCGAGTTCGTCGACCAGCCCGTGCGCGAGCGCGTCCTGCGGCCGGCGGCGCTGGCCGCGCAGCAGCCAGTCGGTCAGCGCGGCGGTGACGCCGAGCAGCCGGACGGTACGCACCACGCCGCCGCAGCCGGGCAGCAGACCGAGCGTGACCTCCGGAAAGCCGATCTCGACGGCCGGGTCGTCGAGCACGATGCGGTGGTGGCAGCCCAGGGCCAGTTCCAGCCCGCCGCCGAGCGCCGAGCCGTTGATCGCGGCGACGACGGGCCGCCCGAGCGTCTCCAGCCGGCGTACGGTCTGTTTGAGCGCGGCCGCTTCGGCCGCCGACGCCTCGGCGTCGGCGGGCGTGAGCCGTACCAGGGTCTCCAGGTCGCCGCCGGCGAAGAACGTCTTCTTGGCCGAGGTGACGATGACGCCGGTGATCCGGTCACGCTCGGCTTCGAGCCGGTCCACGGTGGCCGCCAGGCTCTCGCCGAACTCCGCGTTCATCACGTTCGCCGAGCGGCCGGGGTGGTCGAGGGTGAGCAGCACGATGCCGTCGTCGCCGTGCTCCCACCGGATGGTGTTCGCCATTCGTGCTCCTCAGATTCGTTCGATCACGGTCGCGATGCCCATGCCGCCGCCCGCGCAGAGCGTGGCCAGGCCGTAGCGGCCGCCGCGTCGTTCCAGTTCGTCGACGAGCGTGCCGAGGATCATGGCGCCGGTCGCGCCGAGCGGGTGGCCCATCGCGATCGCCCCGCCGTTGGCGTTGACGATGTCCGGGTTCAGGCCGAGGTCGGCGACGAACCGCAGGACCACGGCGGCGAACGCCTCGTTGATCTCCACCAGGTCGAGGTCGTCGACGCCGAGACCGGCCTTCGCGAGCGCCTTGCGGGCGGCCGGCGCCGGACCGGTGAGCATGATGGTGGGGTCGGCGCCGCTGAGCGCGGTGGCCACGACGCGGGCGCGCGGCGTGAGACCGGCGGCGGCGCCTGCCGCCTCGCTGCCGATCGCGACGAGCGCGGCGCCGTCCACGATGCCGGAGGAGTTACCCGCCGTGTGGACGTGCTCGATGCGCTCGATCCAGTGGTACTTCTGCAACGCGACCGCGTCGAAGCCCGCCTGCTCGCCGATCTCGGCGAACGAGGGGCGCAGCGCACCGAGGCTCTCCGCCGTCGAGTCGGCCCGGATGTGCTCGTCCCGGTCCAGCACGGTCAGCCCGTTGCGGTCGCGGACCGGCACCACGGACCGGGCGAAGTAGCCGTTCGCCCACGCCTTCGCGGCCCGCGCCTGCGACTGGAGCGCGTACGCGTCGACCGTCTCCCGGTCGAAGCCGGCGACGGTGGCGATGAGGTCGGCGCTGATGCCCTGCGGCACGAACCCAGTGATGTCGTTGGTCTCCGGGTCCAGCGCCCACGCTCCCCCGTCGGAGCCCATCGGCACCCGGGACATCGACTCGACGCCACCGGCCAGGACGAGGTCCTCCCAGCCGGAGCGCACCTTCTGCGCGGCGATGTTCACCGCCTCCAGGCCGGAGGCGCAGAAGCGGTTGAGCTGCACGCCCGCCACCGTGTCGGGCAGGCCGGCGGCGACGGCGGCGGTCCGGGCGATGTCGCCGCCCTGGTCGCCGACCGGGGAGACCACCCCGAGCACGATGTCGTCGATCAGCGCCGGGTCGAGGCCGGGCATCCGCCGCAGGGTCTCCTCGATCAGGCCGGTGATCAACGAGACCGGCTTCACCCCGTACAGCGATCCGGTCGGCTTGCCCCGCCCGCGCGGCGTGCGCAACGCGTCGTAGATGAACGCATCGGTCGTCATGCCAAGCTCCTCATTGCTCACCCGCATGCGAATTTCGGCTAACTTTTCTGGAGCCCGCAGCAGCTTGTCAAGAAGCGGCGATGGCCGCAGAGCTCTGGCTGACGTCTGCCTGTCCCCCGCCCAGGGGCCGCGGCGACGCCGGGGTGACGCGGGTACACCGCAAGGTGGCGCTAACGTGTAGCGGTGCGACAAGCAGTGGGCGACACCGCCGGGGCACCTGCCAGACGGCCGAAGGACCGCAAGGCCCGTATCGCGCTGGCGGGTGCCGAGTTGTTCTGCGAGCGGGGCTACCACGGGGTCTCCGTCGACGAGATCGCCGCCGCCGTCGGCATCAGCGGGCCGGCCGTCTACCGGCACTTCCCGAACAAGTACGCGATCCTCGTGCACGCCACCCGGGAGGTCGTCGGCACGCTGCTCGCCGCGTCCGAGCAGCCGTCCGCCGACGACGCGCGGGGGCGGCTCGACGAACTGCTGCGCGCGCTCGTCAGGGTCGCCGTGAACAGGCGGCGGGTGGCCGGGCTGTACCGGTGGGAGGGCCGGTATCTCACCGCCGAGCACCGGCAGGAGTTCGCCGCGCGCATGGCCACGCTCGTCGGCCGCCTGGCCGGGCCGCTGCGCGACCTGCGCCCGGAGCTGACCGCCGGGCAGGCGGACCTGCTGACGAGGGCGGCCCTGAGCGCCTTCGCCAGCGTCACCACCTACCGGGCCGCCGCCACCGGCACCGACACCGAACGCCTGCTCATCCGCGTCGCCTGGACCCTGTTGCGGACCGACGCCCCCGCGGCGCCGCCCCGCCCGCACGCCACGGCGGACCCGGCGCCGGTCGCCGCGCCGGTCCGTCCGGCGTCGCGCCGCGAGCTGCTGCTCGTCGAGGCGATCCGCCTGTTCCACCGCCACGGCTACCACGCCGTCGCCGTCGAGGACATCGGGCGTGCGGCAGGCATGCAGGCGTCGAGCGTGTACCGGTACTTCCCCGGCAAGGCCGACCTGCTCGCGGCCGCCTACTACCGCGCCACCGACCGCCTGACCGGGGCCACGACCGCCGCGATCGCCGAGGCGAGCGACCCGGCCGACGCGCTGCGCCGGGTGGTACGGGCCTACGTCGCCTTCGCGTTCGCCCAGAGCGACCTCGTCGCGGTCTACCTGGCGGAGAACAACAACCTGCCCGACCGGGACCGGCACCAGTTGCGCGGCGCGCAGCGCCTGCACGTCGAGGAGTGGGTGCGCCTGCTCCGCGCCGTACGCCCGGAACTCACGACCGGGGACGCCCGCGTCCTCGTGCACGCCGCCCTGAACGTCGTCACCGACGTCGGCCGGATCGGCCGCTTCGACCACACCGAGGGCTACGACGCCCGGATCGCCCGGCTGGTGCTCGCGGTCCTGCACGCCTGACCGGCGCCGCCGATTCAACGGCCCGCTGCCGGGTAGCAGTCCGATGGACGGCACCGGAGAGGGGACATACAGGCATGAAGGCACTGACCTGGCACGGCAAGCGGGACGTCCGCGTGGAGGACGTCCCGGACCCCCGGATCGAGGAGCCGACCGACGCGATCGTCCGGATCACCTCGACCGCCATCTGCGGTTCCGACCTGCACCTGTACGAGGTGCTCGGGCCGTACCTGAAGCCCGGCGACATCCTCGGGCACGAGCCGATGGGCGTCGTCGAGGAGGTCGGGCCCGGCGTGACCCGGCTCAAGAAGGGCGACCGGGTGGTCGTCCCGTTCAACATCTCCTGCGGCTCGTGCTGGATGTGCGAGCGGCAGCTCTACGCGCAGTGCGAGACCACGCAGGTGACCAGCCAGGGCAAGGGCGCGTCCCTGTTCGGCTACACCTCGCTGTACGGCTCGATCCCCGGCGGCCAGGCCGAGTACCTGCGCGTGCCGCAGGCCCAGTTCGGCCCGATCACGATCCCGGACACCGGCCCGGACGAGCGCTGGCTCTACCTCTCCGACATCCTGCCCACCGCCTGGCAGGCGGTGAAGTACGCGGACGTCCCGCCCGGCGGCACGCTCGCCGTGTTCGGGCTCGGCCCGGTCGGGCAGTTCAGCGCCCGGATCGGCCGCCACCTGGGCGCCAGCCGGGTGATCGGGCTCGACCTGGTGCCGGAGCGGCTGGAGATGGCCCGCCGCCACGGCATCGAGGTGCTCGACGTCAGCCAGCTCGACGACGTACCCGGCACGCTCATCGACCTGGTCGACGGGCGCGGCCCGGACGCGGTGATCGACGCGGTCGGCATGGAGGCGCACGGCGCGCCGCTGGGCAAGATGGCCCAGACCGCCGCCGGGCTGCTGCCGGACAAGCTGGCCCAGGCCATGACCGACAAGGCCGGCGTGGACCGGCTCGTGGTGCTGCACGCCGCGCTCAAGGCCGTACGGCGCGGCGGCACCGTGTCGATCTCCGGCGTGTACGGCGGCGAGCAGGACCCGATGCCGCTGATGGAGATGTTCGACAGGGGCATCCAGCTGCGCATGGGCCAGTGCCACGTGCGGCGCTGGGTCGACGAGATCATCCCGCTGCTGGAGCGCGACGACGACCCGCTGGGCGTCGAGGACCTGCGGACCCACCGGCTGCCGCTGACCGACGCGCCGCGCGCGTACGAGATGTTCCAGAAGAAGGAGGACGGCTGCGTCAAGGTCGTGCTCGCGCCGTGACCCGGACGGTGGTCGTCACCGGCGCGACCAGCGGGATCGGCCGGGCGACCGCTCTGGAACTGGCGGGCCGCGGGGACCGGCTGGTCCTGGCGGCCCGCTCCCCCGCCACGCTCGACGAGGTACGCGACGAGTGCCGGGCGGCCGGCGCCCGCGCGATCGCCGTACCGACGGACGTGACCGAGCCCGGCGCGGTGGCCGCGCTCGCCGACGCGGCGCGGGCCGAGTTCGGCCGCGTCGACGCCTGGGTGCACACCGCCGCGGTGATGTCCTACGGCCGCTTCGACGAGACCCCGGCCGAGGTGTTCGAGCAGGTGGTCCGCACCGACCTGCTGGCCGCCGCGGCGGTGGCCCGGGAGGCGCTGCGCCGGTTCCGGGCCGACGGCGGCGGCACGCTCGTGCTCACCGGCTCGGTGCTCGGGCACATCACCGCGCCCTACATGAGCGGCTACGTGACCGCCAAGTGGGGCCTGCAGGGACTGGCCCGCACGCTCCAGCAGGAGGCGCGGGAAACCCCCGGCGTCGCGATCTGCCTGGTCAACCCGGGCAGCGTCGACACGCCCGTCTACCGGCAGGCGGCCAACTACCTGGGCCGCGTCGGCCGGCCGCCGCCCCCGATCGCCTCGCCCGAACGGGTGGCGCGGGCCATCGTCGGATGCCTCGACCGGCCGCGCCGGGAGGTGTCGGTGGGCCGGCTCAACGTGGTCATGCGCTTCGGCTTCACCGTCCTGCCCGGCGTGTACGACACGCTGGTCGGGCCGCTGATGCGCCGGGCCGGACTGACCCGGACGCCGGTCGCCGCACACCAGGGCATCGTGTTCACGCCCAACCCGGCCGGCGAGGCGGTCCGGGGCGGGTGGCTGCCCGACGTGTCCCAGGTGGTCCGCGCCGTCGGCGGACGCGCGGCGACAGTGGCGTCCGCGATGCGCCGCCGGCTGCCCTGACCGTCGCGGGGGTGGCTGTCGCGCGGGCGGGCCGTCGCGTGGGCGGACCGGGACGACTGTGGCTACCGTGTACGACGGGACACGGCGGAGGGGACGAACATGCGGGAACCGACGGGGCGGGAACCGGACCGGACGCGCGGCGGGCGGGTGTGGAAGCTCGCCGGGCTGGCCGCCGTCGCCGGGCTGGCCTGGGCGGCGCGGGACGTACCGGCGCAGCTCGGCGGACGGCTCACCGGCGCCCGGGCGGACCGGGCGGCCCGGTCACCGCGCTTCCGCGACGGCACGTTCCACAACCCGGCCGGCGCCAGCGCCACGATGGTCGCCGACCCGGGCCGCAACCTGCTCCGGGAGCTGGTCTTCGGCAAGCAGAAGCGGCGGCCGGGCAGCCCGGTGCCGCTGCTGCGTCCGGGTGCCGCGCCCACCGCCGCCGACCCGGCCCGCGAACTGAACGTCGTCTGGTACGGCCACGCCTCCACGCTCGTCGAGATCGAGGGACAGCGGGTGCTGCTCGACCCGGTGTGGAGCGACAGGTGCTCCCCGTCCGGGCTGGTCGGCCCCCGGCGCATCCACGAGCCGCCGGTCCGCCTCACCGACCTGCCCCCGCTCGACGCGGTGCTGATCTCGCACGACCACTACGACCACCTCGACATGGAGACCGTCCGCACGCTGGCCGACCTCCAGTCCGCGCCGTTCGTGGTGCCGCTCGGCGTCGGCGCGCACCTGGCCCGCTGGGGCGTACCCGAGCACCGCATCGTCGAGCTGGACTGGTCGGAGAGCCACCGGGCCGGCGGCCTGACGCTCACCGCGACCGCCGCGCAGCACTTCTCCGGGCGCGGGCTGCGCCGCGACGGCACGCTCTGGAGCTCCTGGACGATCACCGGGACGCACCGGAAGGTCTTCTACACCGGCGACTCCGGCTACTTCGACGGGTACGCCGCTATCGGAGCCGAGCACGGCCCGTTCGACCTGACGCTCATGCAGATCGGCGCGTACGACAGGGCGTGGCCGCACATCCACATGTTCCCGGAGGAGGCGGTCGCCGCCCACCTCGACGTACGCGGCGGACTGCTGGTGCCGGTGCACTGGGGCACGTTCAACCTGGCCCTGCACGACTGGTCCGAGCCGGTGGACCGGCTCTGGGCCGAGGCGAAGGCGCGCGACGTCCGGCTCGCAGTGCCGCGTCCCGGTGAGCGGGTGGTGGTGGACGAGCCGCCGGCGGTGGACGGGTGGTGGCAGTCGGTCGCCTGACCACCTGTCGGGCGTTTTGACGAGAGGTCGTCCCTCGATGTCTGGTAGACCGTTGGGGTGAGCCGTCCCTCGTCCGGCTCCGTCGTCAGTCCCGGTGTCCCCTCCGCCGGCTCGTTCACCTCATCGAGGAGCAGCATGCTGAACGGCCGCCTGGTGTCGATCCGTCCCACCCGAAGCGAAGACCTTGACTTCCTGGCCGATCTGGCCAATCACGAGCAGGTGCGGCACAACGTCGGCGGCTGGGGCTGGCCGGTCGCCCGCGACGCCCAGGCCGAGTGGCTACGGCGTTCGCAGGCGAATCCCGGCGTCCAGCGGATGACAGTCGTCGACCCGGTGTCGGGGCAGCCGTGGGGGGCCACCGGCCTGTGGGAGATCGACTGGCACAACCAGGGGGCGCTCACCGGGATCAAGCTGATGCCGGGGCTCACGCCACGCGGCGCGGGCACCGACGCGATCATGCTCACCATGGCCTGGTCCTTCTACGAGGTCGGGCTCCGGCGCCTGCACAGCACCATCCTGCCGTTCAACGGGGCGAGTCTCGGCGCCTACGTCCGGCACTGCGGCTGGCGGATCGAGGGCCGGGAGCGCGAGGCCGCGTTCCGCCGTGGCACCTGGCACGACCTGCTGCGGGTCGCAGCCCTGCGGTCCGACTTCGACGCCCTTCCCGCGGCGGAGGAGTACATCGAGCGGGTGTGCGGGCCCCGGCCGTCCGTCCCGTCCCAACCCGAGCCGGGCTACGGCCACGACCGCCTCGCCGCCGCCGCGGGACACGGGGCCGACTGACCGCTCGCCGGCCGAGGGCCGCGAGCCGTCGGCCCGGGCGGGTCACAGCACGAATGCGTCCGTCCACAAGGCGCCGGAGCGGCCCGACAACGCGTCGAGCATCGCCACCGCCTGACCGTCGGTGAGCTGCGCGACGAAGTCGATGATGGCCCGGCCCCGGGCCCGGCCGATCCGGTCCGGGGTACGCGGGTGCAGCTCCGCCTCGGCCAGCTCCACCAGGTCGTGCAGGCGGCGCGGCAGCCGGGACTCCTCGTCCGGGTCCAGGAGCCACTCCCAGAGCGCCTCCACCAGCGTGCCCAGCAGCCGGGCCTGGCCGCGCTGGTGCAGGGCCAGGTCCGGGCGGGCCAGCACGAACCGGTGGTGCACGAACTTGAGCACCTGCACCTCGTGCCACTGCGCCTTCGCCAGCAGCACGTACCCGGAGCGGACGTCCGGGTCCGGCGTCACCGTGATGGCGTCCACGAAGCGGGTGGACCAGCGGGCGGAGAACCGGGCCACGTACTGCTCCGCCTCGATCGAGCCGTCGAACGGCAGCGCGAGCAGCCCTTCCACCAGCTCCTCGCGGACGTGCTCGACAGCGGCGGCGAACGCCTCGTCGTCGGCGATCCAGGCGTCCTTGCGGTGCAGTTGCCGGCGCAGCCGCTCGATCGCTGCTCCCGGCCGTCGGCCCGCCGCCTCCAGCGCGGGCGCGGTGATCGACCGCAGGTGCCCGCACTCGCGCTGCCAGGCCATCAGCTCGGCCGCCACCGCGCCCTGCTGGAGCACCCCGACGCGGTAGAAGTCCTCCACGTCGTGGATCGCGTACGCGATGTCGTCGGCCGTGTCCATCACCGACGCCTCGGGCGTCTGCTGCCAGTCCGGGATGCGCCCGGCGAACGGCTCCCGCGCCTGGCGCAGGTCGTCCAGCTCGGTGCGGTACGCGCCGAACTTCACCGAACCGCTCTCCGGGTCCTCCGGCGGGGCCGCCGCGCCCCGGGGCGCCGGGTCGAGGTGGCGCGGATGCGGGTCCGGATGGTCCAGCCGGGTCCACGGGTACTTCAGCATCGCCGCCCGGACCGCCGCGGTCAGGTCCAGCCCGGTGGTCGCCGCGCCGCGGATCTCGGTGCTGGTGACGATCCGGTACGACTGGGCGTTGCCCTCGAAGCCGTCGGCCAGCCCGAGTCGCTGCCGGGCCAGCCGGTCGAGCACCCGCTCCCCCAGGTGCCCGAACGGCGGGTGCCCGAGGTCGTGCGCGAGCGCGGCGGCCTCCACCACCTCCGGGTCGCAGCCGCCGAGCTTGTCCAGCAGGTCCCGGTCGGCCGGGTCGGCGATGAGCCGCTCGGCGATCGCCCGGGCCACCTGGGCCACCTTCAGGCTGTGGGTGAGCCGGTTGTGCACGAGCAGCCCGGACCCGCCCGGGCTGATCACCTGGGTCACGCCGCCCAGCCTGGCGAAGAACGGCGAGCCGACGATCCGGTCCCGGTCGGCCCGGAACGGGCCGGCGGCCAGGTCGCCGAGCGCCCGGGCGCTGCCGCCGAACAGCCGCCGGGCCCGCGGATCCGCAGGTGCCTCCATGATCGCCACGCTAGCGCAGCCGGCGGCGGGCCGGGCACAGGCGGTCGGAGGCGAACGGCACAATGCAGGGCGGAAACCACCCGAGAAGGCGGATGACAATCGTGACCCAGTCTGTGCACCAGCGGATCGCCGAGGAACTCGGCGTCGCCGAACGGCAGGTGCGGGCGGCAGTCGAGCTGCTCGACGGCGGCGCCACAGTGCCGTTCATCGCCCGCTACCGCAAGGAGGCCACCGGCCTGCTCGACGACGCGCAGCTGCGCACGCTGGAGGAGCGGCTGCGCTACCTGCGCGAACTGGACGAGCGCCGCGCGGCGGTGCTGGAGTCGATCCGGAGCCAGGGCAAGCTCGACGAGGCGCTGGAGGCGCAGATCCTCGCCGCCGACTCCAAGTCCCGCCTGGAGGACATCTACCTGCCCTACAAGCCGAAGCGGCGTACCCGCGCGCAGATCGCCCGCGAGGCCGGACTGGAGCCGCTCGCGGACACCCTCCTGGCCGACCCGGCGCAGGACCCGAAGACGGTCGCCGCCGGGTTCGCCGACCCGGACAGGGGCGTCGCGGACGCCGCTGCCGCACTGGACGGGGCGCGGGCCATCCTGATCGAGCGCTTCGCCGAGGACGCCGACCTGATCGGCACGCTGCGCGAGCAGATGTGGTCGCGGGGCCGGCTGGTCTCCCGGGTACGCGAGGGTCAGGAGACCGCCGGGGCGAAGTTCGCCGACTACTTCGACTTCGCCGAGCCGTACCCGAAGCTGCCGTCGCACCGCATCCTCGCCGTGTTCCGGGGCGAGAAGGAGGGCGTGCTGGAGCTGACCATGGATCCGGAGGCCGACGGCGACGCCGACGCGGCCACCGGACCTAGCCGCTACGAGGCCGCCGTGGCCGGACGCTTCGGCATCAGCGACCAGGGGCGGCCCGCCGACAAGTGGCTGGCCGACACGGTGCGCTGGGCCTGGCGTACCCGGATCCTCATCCACCTCGGCGCCGACCTGCGGATGCGGCTGTGGCAGGCGGCCGAGGAGGAGGCCGTCCGGGTCTTCGCCACCAACCTGCGCGACCTGCTGCTGGCCGCGCCCGCCGGGGCGCGGGCGACGATGGGCCTCGACCCGGGCCTGCGGACCGGCGTGAAGGTCGCCGTGGTCGACGCCACCGGCAAGGTGGTCGCCACCGACACGATCTACCCGCACGAGCCGCGCCGGCAGTGGGACGCCTCGCTGCACACGCTCGCCACGCTCGCCGCCGCGCACGGCGTCGAGCTGGTCGCGATCGGCAATGGCACCGCCAGCCGGGAGACCGACAAGCTGGCCGGTGACCTGATCAAGCGGCACCCGGAGCTGAAGCTCACCAAGGTGGTGGTCTCCGAGGCCGGCGCGTCGGTCTACTCCGCCTCCGCGTACGCCTCGCAGGAGCTGCCCGGCCTGGACGTCTCGCTGCGCGGCGCGGTGTCGATCGCCCGCCGCCTCCAGGACCCGCTGGCCGAGCTGGTGAAGATCGACCCGCGGTCGATCGGTGTCGGGCAGTACCAGCACGACCTGTCCGAGGTGAAGCTGTCCCGATCGCTCGACGCGGTGGTCGAGGACTGCGTCAACGCGGTCGGCGTGGACGTCAACACCGCCTCCGCGCCGCTGCTCACCCGGGTGTCCGGCATCGGCGCCGGGCTGGCCGAGAACATCGTGCTGCACCGCGACGCCAACGGGCCGTTCCGCACCCGATCGGAGCTGAAGAAGGTGCCCCGGCTCGGTCCGAAGGCGTTCGAACAGTGCGCCGGCTTCCTGCGCATCCCCGGCGGCGACGACCCGCTCGACTCCTCCAGCGTGCACCCGGAGTCGTACCCGGTGGTGCGTCGCATCCTCTCCTCCACCGGGCAGGATCTGCGCGCGCTGATCGGCAAGTCGGCCATCCTGCGCGGCCTGCGCGCGACCGACTTCGTCGACGAGACGTTCGGCCTGCCCACCGTCACCGACATCCTGGCCGAACTGGAGAAGCCGGGTCGCGACCCGCGTCCGGAGTTCCGCACCGCGACGTTCGTCGAGGGCGTGGAGAAGATCAGCGACCTGACGCCCGGCATGGTGCTGGAGGGCGTGGTGACGAACGTGGCCGCGTTCGGCGCGTTCGTCGACGTGGGCGTGCACCAGGACGGACTGGTGCACGTCTCAGCCATGTCGCACACCTTCGTCAAGGACCCGCGCGACGTGGTGAAGTCCGGCGACGTGGTGAAGGTCCGGGTGCTCGACGTGGACGTGCCGCGTAAGCGGATCTCGCTGACGCTGCGGCTGGACGACGAGGCGCCGGCCGGTGGCGGTCGCCCGGCGGGCGACGACGGCCGACGGGACCGGGGCGGCGCCAGCCCTCGGCCGGGCGGCCAGGGGCGGGGCGGCCAGGGCGGCAGCTCGGGCGGCGGGCAGAGCGGAGGCGGCCAACGCGGCGGCTCGGGCGGCGGCGGGCAACGCGGTGGCGGGCAGGGCGGCGCGTCGCGCGGTGGCCAGCAGCAGCGGTCCGGACGCGGTGGCGGTGCCCCGGTCAACGACGCCATGGCGGAGGCGCTGCGCCGCGCCGGGCTGGCCTGACACGTCCCGCTGCCGGGCTGAGGTCACGAACGGCTCAGCCCGGCAGCGCCCGCCGGGGAACCGCTACGGGCCGGCCCATGTCGCGGTCACGCGGCCCCGCAGGACGACGGCCGCGGGGACGACCGGGACGGCGGCATCACCACCCTTGATCAACACAATCTCGCCGAGGTGGTGGCATCAGAGGCTTCGCGACACCACCACTTCGGCGAGCTGGAGTTGATCACGCCGGGCGGCACCAGTTCCGCGTACCCTCGCGGTCGTGGGCGGTGAGGACGACGAGCGGTGGCGAGAGCTGCGCGGCCACGCGGTGCGTGCGCACGCAGACGCAGCCGCGCGGGAGCGCGCGGCGGAGCAGGCGGAGGCCGCGGAGCTGGTGGCCCGGTTCGCCGCCGAAGCGCTACGGCGAGGGCTGCGTGCCGACCGGCTGACAGCTACCGGCCACGACGGGCGCGGTCGCTACCGCACGCGGATCACCGGCTGGTACGTGGACCGGGCGCACAGCCGCGCGGTGGACACCGACGGGCGCTTCTACCTGCTCGCCGTGTCGCCGGGTCTGCGGGCGCGGCTGTTCGGGGCCGACCCGCTGCCCAGCGCACCGCCGCTGGTGGTCGGCCGGGGCGGCCGCGACGGGGAGTCGGTGCCGCTGGCGACGCTGCTCAGCCGGCGTCTCGAGGCGGGTGACGGCTGGCGCTGACCGCGTCCGGCCGGTGGTCGGCCCGTCGGTCGGTCCGCTGCTGCGGTACCGCGTGCGGCGCGCGCCGGGCGACGTGCCGCCACCAGCACAACTGCACCACGAGCGTGAGCAATCCGGCGAGCACGATCGCGGCCAGGTTGATCACCAGTTGGAGGGCCGAGCCGGCCGCCTCGTGCCACACGCCGTACGCGGAGGCCACAGCCACATTCGCCGCCGCCGGCACGGTGGTGACCGAGATCAGCACACCCACGAGTGACCCGGACTTCTTCGACGTCAGCGACAGCATGCCGGCGGCACCGGCGAGCAGGCCCACGACCCACGACAACGCGTCCGGTCGCCAGATGAAGTCGGTCATCGGCCGCTCGGCCAGCAGCATGTCCCGGTCGACCAGACCGGCCGCGGTGAGCGCCCAGGTGCTCAGCACGGTGGCCACCATGGCGACGACGAAACCGACAGTCAGCGCCTGCACCGAGCGGCCGACCACGCGCGGCTGCCGCCGCAGCAGCGCCACGCTCAACGCGGCGAGCGGCCCGAACTCGGGGCCGACCACCATCGCGCCGACGATCAGGATGGGCTGGTCGAGCAGCACGCCGATGCCGGCGATCATGGTGGCCACCACGATCAGGGCGAGGAACGTGCCGGTGAGCACCGTCTGCTCACCGGTCTTCGCGGCGATCTCGTCCCAGACCACGGCGTCCTCGCCGTGGCCGGGGGCCTCCTCGGCGGCCCGGTCGGCTGCCTCGGACAGCGTCAGCTCCACGTCGTCGGCGGCGACCGCCCCGTGCGCCTCGACACCCATCTCCTGGAGCCGGCTCAGCACACCGTCGGCGCTTTCCCGCACGACGTCGCAGGTGACGTAGTCGCCAGCGGGCTGGCGGGCGGCGCCGGGCAGCACCACGAGGTGCGTCACGCCGGGCTCGGCCGTCAGCAGCCCGATGACCTCGTCCGCGCAATCCGCAGGCACGATCACCCGGAGGTGCAGCATCGAGGTCTCCTTGCGGGGTACCGGTGCGGGCGGCAAGACTCTACCCGCCCCACCGGCACGCCCCGCTCCCGCTCCGCCACGTGGCCGCTCCAGCCCAGGAGCCGCACACCGTACGACAGTGTCAGATCAGGGACATTCGCGGACTTCACAGCGCACCCCCCTGGCTACTTTCAGTGCATGTTCGCGATGTCGAAGACAACTGCGGTAAAGACCTCGCTGCTGACGGCCACCCTGCTGATCGGCCTGCTCGCCGGACCGGCCCCGGCGAACGCGGCAGCCACCACGCACGCGGAGAGCGCGGACACGGTGACCGGCTTCGCCCGCGACGGCTTCCGGCCGCAGACCGTGCCGGAGGCGGCGCTGCCGTACAACGACGCCGCGCTGGCGCCGAGGGTCGACTCCTTTCCGCACGACGCCCAGGGCGTGCGGCTTTTCCGCTACAACGGTGTCACCTACGACCACCCGGTGGTGCAGGCGCAGTGGGGTCTGAGCAACCTCCGCACCTACCTTGCCACCCAGGACTCGTTCTTCCTGGACCGGGCGCTCGCCCAGGCGCAACGGAACCTGGACCGGAAGGTCGAGTCACGGGGCGCCTGGTGGTATCCGTACGGGTTCGACTACCCGCGCTGCGCCCAGCGGACCGGCATGGTGGCGCCCTGGTACAGCGCCATGGCGCAGGGCCAGTTGCTCAGCCTCTTCGTCCGCCTGAGCCAGGTCACCGAGGATCCGAAGTGGCGGACGGCCGCCGACCGTACGTTTGCCAGCCTGCTGGTCACACCGGCCGCGAACGCTCCGTGGGCGAGTTGGGTGGACGCCGACGGCCACCTGTGGCTGGAGGAGTACCCGGTCAGTGCGGCCGTCACCGGGGAGCGGGTTCTCAACGGGCACATCTTCGCGATCTACGGCGTCTACGACTACTGGCGGCTCACCGCTGACGCGCAGGCCCTGGCCCTGTTCGACGGTGCCACCACCACGCTGCACCACCGGGTGCCCGTCGACTTCCGTGTCCCGGACTGGATCAGCCGGTACTCGGTCGGCTGCCCGGGTGCCTACGCCAACTACCACGCGCTGCACGCCCAGCAGATGCTGAAGATCTACACTCTGACACGGGCGCCCGTCTTCGCCGGCCTGGCCGATCTATTCAGGTCCGACTACCCGGCGCCTGCCGTCTCCGGGCTCGTCTCCTTCTCCGGAGGAACCCACATCGGCTACACGTTCGACGCCACGGGCGCAATGGTGCAGCGCCGGACCCTGACGTTGTCGCGCGACTCGGCGGCGAACGCGGACCAGCGCGTCCGGGTGTATGGACGGGGCATCTACTACCGCATCACCGACGGAACGCTGGCCGGCTTCCTCGTGCCCGAGTCACCGGGGGAACGCGTGCTGCGCGGGCCCGTGGTGGCCCACACGTACACGCCGCAGCGACTCCTCACCTTCAACGCCGGCACCTACACCGGCTACCGGTACGACTCGTCGTGGACCGTGGCCACAAGCGCGACCTTCACCTTCTCCCGGCCGTCCGCCGCACCGTTCACCATCAGCGCGTGGGTCAACGGCCGACTGAGCTACCTGATCACCGCCGGGGCGTACTCGGGGATGTGGGTGCCTGCTGGTCCGGGCCTCGTTCCGGCCTGATCAGACCGGCAACACCGGTATCCCGTCGGGCCCGGGTTCCGCGGAGACCTCGTCCCGGCGGTGGGCGGACGTGCCGAGGAACTCGCAGCCGGTCGCGACGCCGGGCGCGGACACCCCCTCCCGGGAGAGCACCACGCGTACGGTCGCCGCCAGGATCTTCAGGTCGAGCAGGAAGGACCGGTTATCGACGTACTCGACGTCGTACGCGAACTTGTCCTCCCACGTCAGGCTGTTGCGACCACGAACCTGGGCGAGCCCGGTGATGCCGGGCCGGACCTCGTGTCGCCGGGCCTGCTCCGGGGTGTACCGGTCCAGGTAGCGCACCAGCAGCGGACGGGGGCCGATCAGACTCATGTCACCGCGCAGGACGTTCCACAGCTCGGGAAGTTCGTCGAGGCTGCACGCGCGCAGCCAGCGTCCGGCCCGGGTGAGCCGGTCCGCGTCCGCGACCAGGCCGCGGGCCGGGTCGACGTGCCGCATGGTCCGGAACTTCACCATCTGGAACAGCTCGCCGTCACGGCCCGGGCGGGGATGCCGGAACAGCACCGGCCGGCCCAGCGTCACCAGGACGACCGCCGCCACGACCAGCAGCAGTGGCGCCGCGACGACCAGCAGCACCGAGGCCGCGGCGATGTCGAAGGCGCGCTTGAACGGGTCGTAGGGGCGGGCCGGCGAGGGCCGCCGGCCCGGGTCCGGAGGTGTCAGGAACTCGGGCAGGCGGTCGGCCGGGTAGGTCATGCGGGAAGTCATCGTTCTCTCCACCAGGTTCAGGCGAGGACCGCCAGGCCACCGTTCCCGCTCCCGACCGGATCCGGAAGGTCCACGAGATGGTGCCAGGCGTCCGGTGTTACCGGATCGGAAACGTCGTTGTGCCAAACGACGCAGGGCGACTGGCGTGACCCTCTGTTCGTCACGCGACAGGCCCACATCGTCGGAATGTCGAGGACGGCCTCGGGCTCACCGTTGACGGTGAGCCGGACGACCTCGTGGTGCCCGACGCGGCGCAGCGCGATCTCGGCGGACCCCCGCGTCACCACGAGCCGCCGGACCGTCGCCAGATGGAACCGGTCGCCCCAGCTCTCGCCCGGGCCGAGCACGTGCCGGGCCCGGGCGCCGGGCGCCCCTTCGGAAGTCAGGGCCGCGAGCCGGGCGGGCCGGAGAGGCCGCGCGAGCCGGCCGGTCGATCGACGGGTGAAGCTGTGCGAGCGGTAGGTGTTGAACAGCCGGATCGCATGGCGGTCCGCCGGCTCCGGCACGTCCCCGCCGGCCTCCACGGTGGCGTACCGGGTCAGGCGCTCGGCGAGCGCGCGGACGCCGAGCCGCAGACTCGGCATGGCGGCGTCCCACGGCCCGGTCTGCGGCGCGCCGAGCAGCCGGGCGGCCGCATCGGTGACGTGGACCAGGTCCAGCTCACGGTCCTCGTGCACCGTCGGCTGCCGTCCGGCCGCCAGCAGGCCGCAGAAGATCGCGGTGACGCCGTTACGGAGCGGATGGCCGTGCTCGCCGTACAGGTTCGACAGCCGGACGTCTACCAGGTCGGGGCGGACGGCCCGGAGGATCTCCTCGGCCCGCGCCTTGGAGTCTCCGTACGGCGTGCCGTTGCCGGCCAGCACCGAGTTGGCGAAGACCACGCTGCCGGGCGGCGTGGCGCAGCGACCAAGCCCGTCCGCCACCACGCGGGCCAGATCCCGGTTGCCGGCCGCGACGGCGCCGGGCTCCCCGAGGTTGACGCCAGCGAGATGTAGCAGCAGGTCGACGCCATCGATGCGGGACGCCACCGTCTCGGGGTCGGTGAGCTCGGACCGGCCGACCAGGATCGGCTCGGGCCAGCCGAGCGCGAGGGCGAGCACCCGCACGTGCCAGCCGAGGAATCCGCCCGCCCCGGTCAGGGCCCACCTGCGCGGAGTCGTGCCAGCCTCGGTGGTGCGCAGGTTCACGTCCGCTCCTGTCTGGTCGTCACTCTTCGGCAGGGATCCGCGTTTGACCGCATACGGGGATCCACGAGGGCTACACGGCCAATATAGTGCGAAACCACATCAAGCACCTAAAACATCCGAAGTCGCCTGATGACATGGCGAACGACGATCGGCGCAGACGGTGGCGACCCAGCTACACCCTCTATACCGATTTGCAATCCTTTAGGCGTTTTAGTCGGTATTCTTCCACACTGCGACTCCCCTGCCTGGTGTCTTTTTGTTCGAGCAAGAGGAGAAGATGTGCAGTCGTCACTTTCGAACAGCCGAGTGCTGATCACGGGCGGGACCGGTTCCTTCGGGCAGACCATGCTCGCCCGGCTCCTGGCAGCCGGCGCGGCCGAGGTCCGAGTGCTGAGCCGGGACGAAGCCAAGCAGGAGGCGATGCGGCTGCGCCTACGGGACGACCGGGTCCGGTTCTACCTCGGCGACGTACGGGACCTCGACGCGGTGTCAAAGGCGTCCCGAGGCGTCGACTACGTCTTCCACGCGGCGGCGCTCAAGCAGGTGCCCTCGTGCGAGTTCTTCCCGCTGGAGGCCGTGCGGACGAATGTGCTCGGCAGCGCGAACGTCGTCGAGGCGTGCGACCGCAACGGGGTGTCCGCCGTGGTGTTCCTCAGCACCGACAAGGCGGTGTACCCGGTCAACGCCAT
This sequence comes from Micromonospora sp. AB353, assembly GCF_049538395.1. Taxonomy (NCBI): domain Bacteria; kingdom Bacillati; phylum Actinomycetota; class Actinomycetes; order Micromonosporales; family Micromonosporaceae; genus Micromonospora; species Micromonospora sp. AB353. The sequence continues at coordinate 185,855 of NZ_JBMVFV010000001.1, forward strand.
GGGCATGACCAAGGCCCTGATGGAGAAGGTGGCCCAGGCCCACGTACGGAACAACCCGGCCGCCCACACCCGTGTCTGCTCGGTCCGCTACGGCAACGTGATGTGCTCCCGCGGCTCGGTGATCCCCCTGTTCATCGACCAGATCAAGAATGGGATGCCACCGACGGTGACCGAACCGACGATGACCCGGTTCCTCATGTCGCTCGCCGACTCCGTCCAGCTCGTCGAGCACGCCTTCACCCACGGCCAGCCCGGCGACATCTTCATCCGCAAGGCCGCCGCCTGCACGATCGGCGACCTGGCCACCGCGCTGTGCAACCTCTTCGAGGTTCCGCCCAAGTTCGACATCCTCGGCCTGCGCCACGGCGAGAAGATGTACGAGACCCTGGCCAGCCACGAGGAACTGGCGCGCGCCGAGGACTTCGGCGAGTTCCTCCGCGTGCCCATCGACAGCCGGGATCTCAACTACTCGCTCTACTTCGACGAGGGCGACAACGTCAGCGACCACCGCGCGGACTACACCTCGGACAACACCACACGACTGGGCGTACCGGAGATCATGTCCCTGCTGTCGGCACTGCCCGAGGTGCGTGTCCACCTCGACCGGCACGCCTCGCCGCTGCTGTCGAACGCGAGGTGAGGCGGACCATGTCATCTCCCGCCCGGGCGGACCACGACGCCCGACCAGACGCTGCCGACCAGCCCCGCGTCACGTTCCTCACCCAGTGGTTCGACCCGGAGCCCACGACCATGCCGGGCTGGGTGGCCCGGTCGTTGCGCCGCCAGGGGCTGGAGCTGGACGTGCTGACGGGAGTGCCCAACTACCCGACCGGGAAGGTCCACGAGGGATACCGGGCCTGGCGGCGCAGCACCGAGATGCAGGGCGACCTGCGGGTGCTGCGCACCCCCCTCTATCCGAGCCACAACCACTCCGCCGTCGGCCGGAGCGCGAACTTCGCCAGCTTCGCGCTCTCCTCGTCGCTGCTGGGCTCGGCGGCGCTACGCCACACCGACGTCACACTGGTCTACTCGACCCCGGCGACTGTCGCTGCCGCAGGCATGCTCGCACGCCTGCGCTGGGGCACGCCGTACGTCCTGATGGTCATGGACATCTGGCCCGACTCCGTGTTCGCGACCGGCTTCCTGTCCGGCGGAGTCACGCGGCGGCTGGCCGAGCCCCCGTTGAACTGGCTCACCAACCAGACCTATCGCTGGGCCCACCACGTCACGGCGACCTCCCCCGGCATGCGGGACGCGCTCGTCGAGCGCGGCGTGCCGGCCGACAGGGTGTCGGTCGTCTACAACTGGACCGACGAGAAGATGATGCGCCCCGCCGCTCCCGACCCCCGGGTCCGGGCCGGCCTCGGCCTGACCGACGAGTTCGTGCTGATGTACGCCGGAAATCACGGAGCGGCCCAGGGACTGGACGTGGCCGTACGCGCGATGGCCGAGCTGCGCGACCTGCCCGACGTGCACCTGGTGTTCCTCGGCGGCGGCATCGAGAAGCCGGTGCTGCGGTCGCTGGCCGCCAACCTCAACCTGCAGACCGTCCACTTCCTCGACGGGGTGGAGCCGGAGCAGGTCCCGGCCGTGATGGCGGCGGCCGACCTGCAGCTCGTGTCGCTGACCGACCAGCCGCTGTTCCACGTCACGCTGCCCAGCAAGGTGCAGTCGATCCTCGCCTGCGCCCAGCCCGTGCTCACCTGCGCGCCCGGCGACGCGGCGCGGGTGGTCCACGCCGCCGGCGCCGGCTTCAGCTCACCACCGGGTGATCCGGTGCAGCTGGCGCAGACGATCCGTACGGCGGCCGCGCTGCCACGTGAGCGGCTGCGGGCGATGGGCCGGGCCGGCCGGGACCACTACCTCGCCCACCTCGGCGAGGAGGCCAACGCGTTCGCGCTGGCCGATCTGCTGCGCGACGCGGCCCGGTCCAGGCGGCGCGGACCCAGCGGTGGTGCCCGATGAGCACACGTCTGCTCGTCCTCGGCGCGACCGGGATGCTCGGGCACACCCTGATGCGGGAGCTGAGCCGGGATCCGGAACTCGACGTGCGGGGCTGCGCTCGCGACGGCGCCGCCGTCCGTGCCTTCTTCCCCGAGCCACTCGCGCGAAGGATCACCGTCGGTCTCGACGTCACCGACGCGGCAGGTGTCCGGCGGGAGTTGGACCGAAAACGTCCCGACGTGGTCGTCAACTGTGCGGGCGTGATCAAACAGCGGCCGACGGCCACCGAGCCCGTGCCCACCATCGCGGTCAACGCGTTGTTCCCGCACCTGCTCGCCGAGGCCTGCGCGGATCGCGGCATCCGGCTCGTCCAAGTCAGCACCGACTGCGTCTTCTCGGGCGAGCGGGGCGGCTACAACGAGGCCGATCGCCCCGACCCGGTCGATCTCTACGGCCGGGCAAAGCTGCTCGGCGAGACGACGGACGGTACCGCGCTGACCCTGCGGACCTCCATCATCGGCCACGAGCTGCAGGGCCATCGGTCGCTGGTGGACTGGTTCCTCGCCCAGACCGGCGTCGTGCGGGGCTACACGGGAGCGATCTACAGCGGGGTCACCACTGTCGAGTTCAGCTCGGTGCTCCGGTCCGTCGTGCTACCGGATCCCGGTCTCACCGGCCTCTACCACCTGGCGTCCCAGCCGATCTCCAAGTACGAGCTGCTCGGTCTCATCGCCGACGTGTACGGCTGGCCCGGCACCATCGTGCCCTTCGACGACTTCCGCTGCGACCGGTCGATGTCCGCGGACGCTCTGCGGACGAGGACGGGCTACGAGCCACCCGGCTGGCCCGAGATGATCCGCCGGATGCACGAGGCGGCGGCACGATGGAAGCAGCCCAGGATCGCCGGGCTACAGCCGGCGTGACGACGCGACGGTGGCGGGCGACTCCGGTCGCCCGCCACCGTCGCGTTCAGCGCGCCGAGCGTCCCTGCGCGGCGGTGTCGGCGAGGATCCCCAGGTACCTGTCCATCTGGTCCTCCCGGTAGAAGCCGTCCAGGATCGAGGCGGGCAACTCCGGAATCCGCCCGGAGTCGTCCTTCTCGGCCAGCCAGGCCCGCAGCTGGTCGGCGATCTCACGCGGATCGCTCGACACGAAGCCCGCCCGGCGGGAGCGGATGATGCCGGCCACGACGCCGTCCCGGTATCCGATCATCAGAATCGGGCGCCGGGCACGCAGGTAGTCGAAGAACTTCCCCGGCACCGTCCCGGCGTCCCGTGGGTCCTTCCACATCACCAGCACCAGGACGTCGGCCTCGGCCTGGACACGCCACGACTTCTCGGCCGACACCTCACCCAGGTTGGTCACCGAGTCGGCGACCCCGGCACGCTCGACGGCGGCCTGCGCCACCCCGTTGTCCTCACCGGCGAACACCACATGCACCCGGCCGGCCTGCGGCCCGAGCAACGCGACGGCGTCCAGCAACGGCGAAGGATCCCGCTTGCCCGGGTTGAGCCGTCCGGTGTGCGCCAGCGTCAGCGTCCTGGCCCCCGGCCCCGTTCCCGGGTCGGGTACCTCGGCCGCCACCGGCGACGGCCGCCGGTCGATGCCGTTCATCACCACCTGGGTGTCGACGCCGAAGGTGTTCCGCATGATTTCGGCCAGCGGCTCGGAGATGGTGACGCAGGCGGCAGCCGAACGAAGCAGTCGCCGTTCCATCCAGTGGTCGACGGCACGGCGGATCCGGGTCCGACCGTACGGCCAGTAGTCGTTGCCCACGGTCCAGAGATCCCGGTAGTCGGCGACCCAGGGCACACCGAGCCGTCGGCTCAGCGCCGCGGCCACCAGATAGGCGGAAGCGGGCGGGTTGGTCGCCATGATCACGTCCGGCCGCCAGCCTCGCTGTCTGCTTAGGAACTGCCGGACGGCGGGCACCACCCAGTTGACGCACGCGTCCGGGATCAGCACCTCCCGGCCGATGACGCCGAGCATGGTCAGCAACTGCCGGCGGCCCACCCGGGAGCGTGCCTCCGCCCGCCGTACCGACGAGACGAGTTGCGCCGAGCGCGGCACCGGCGCGGCCCGGACGATCTGACTCTCCGGGACGCTGGCGTCCGGCGCGTCCGGTCGTGCCGCAGTCGCGGTGAGCACGCGCACGTCCCACTGCTGCGCGGCGGCGAACCTGGCCAGCTCACCGGGTCGCCGGGCGCCCACCGACTCGGACGGCGGAAAGTCGTACGCGATGATCAGCAGTCGAGGTTTCATGTCCTGATTCGTTCCTGAGTACGCGGAAGCGGAGCAGCCGGGCGCACCTGCCGGGCGGCTGCTTCTCCCGCTGGTCGTCATGCTGACCAACGGCCCGGTCGTCACCGGGTTACGCAGAGCTGGTCAGGCTGTCGTCTCCGCGGCGGCCCTGCCCACCGATCCGGCCGGTGCCGCAACCTCGCGCCGCATCCGTCGCGCCGCGCGGCTCGCGACGGTGACGGTACGCAGCGACATGAACCACAACACCGCGTAGGCGAGCGCGGCGGCCAGCCCGAAAGCCCAGATCGCGGTCAGCGCCGAAGCGCCGGTGGACACACTCACGGCAACCGCGCCGGTGACGAGCACGACGCGGCTCACGTCCCAGATCAGCTGGAGGCCCTGCCGGCCGAACACGATGAGGGTCTGGGACAACGGCGAGGAGACGAAGTGCGCTGCCGTGCTGATCGCCAGCGCCTGCGCGTACCACCCGCTGTTCGCCCACTGCGCGCTGAAGAGGGCCGAGAAGAGGGCGGGCGCCGCGACGACGACGACGACCGCGCCGGGTAACGCGATCAGGGCCAGCTTGCGGCTCGCTCCGAGGAAGATCAGCCGGGCCCGCTCGGCGCTGCCCCGGGCCGCCCTCGCCAGTTCCCCCAGGTAGACCTGCGCGACGGCGACACCGAGCAGCGCGGCGGGAGCCGCCAGCACCCGTTGGGTCAGGCCGAGCCAGCCGGCCGTCGTGCTGCCGTACCAGTAGGCCACCAGCAGAACGGGTAGCTGCAGGCCCAGCACGTTGAGCAGGCCCGAGGGGGTCAGCACCAGCGGGAAACGGCGGTACCGCAACGCGGTCCGCCACAGCTCGCGCGGTCTTCGCGCCGCCTTGGCCTCCGCGCTGCCCAGCCGTGCCTGCGGCAGCAGCATGAGCGCACCGGCGACCTGCCCGCCGGCCAGCCCCAGCGCCAGGCCACCGGAGCGGACCCCGACAGCGCCCGCACCCAACTGGATGAGCAGCATCGTGACCGACTGCAGCAGGTTACGCCGGCCGATCGCCGCGTACCGCCGGCCGCGCACGGCCATCTGGTTGAGCACCAGCAGGCTGCCCATCGCCGCGGCGGCCCAGGGCACCAGCCACAGCCAGGTCCGCAGCGCGGGCTCGTCGAAGGCGGCGACCACCGCATCCCCCAGCAGGGCGACCAGGGCGGTGCCGACGAGCGCGGTCAGCAGCGCGGCGCACAGTCCCAGGGCGACCAGGCCGTGCGCGCCGCGCTCCTGCGCCGGCAGGGGGACGGCCATCTCGAAGCGGAACGCCGCGATCGTGCCCAGCGTCGCCACCAGGGTGGATATCACGGTGAAGACGCCGAAGTCCGTCGGGCCGTACATCCGCGCCAACACCGGCGCGGCGGCGAGCAGAAGCAGCTGGCCACCCACGGTTCCCGAGGCGATGCTGATCACCCCACGGGTGCCGACCGTGAGCCGGGACCGCACCGCAGCCCGCAGGCCCATCCGCCGCCACCCCTTCGCACCCGCCGGTGAGCCGGCTCGGCGCCGGACCCCACGCCGTACAACGACCCCCTACCTGTGGCGTCACGCAAGGCCTACGGAAACGGCTCGTCCGGAGGAACCCACCATTCGACACCGCAGATCCCCGGAGCGCCGAGAGTTCCTTCGATCGGCGATGAGGTTTGGCCGTCACCGAGCGGCTCCGCACCGGTTTGACCCGGTGGTGGCCAGTGAATCCCGCCGGGCGAGCCGGCTGAGCTGAGCGACCGGAGGAGGTTACCGATGGTCACGGTGAAGCAGGACGTCCGGCCACAGCGGGATTCCACCGCGGCCGGCGACTATCTGCGGGCTGCCGTGCTGGTGCTGCTCCTGATCGGCTCGATGCTTCCCACCACCGGGTTCCCGCTGAACGAGCTGTTCGCGATCGTGGCGGTGCCGTTCATCATCCACGCGCTCGCACGCCGCCTGCCGCTGATACACCCGGCCCTGGGTGTCGTCGCCCTGCTGGCGCTGCTCTTCGGGACGGTGGTCTACCTGCGGCCACCGGACAGCGAGTACGGCATCGGCAAGGCACAGAATTTGTTCACGTTCACCCTTTTCACCGCGCTCGCGGCGGCGTTGCTCAGCGATCGCGAGCAGGTGGTTCGCTGGGCCAGGCTGTGGCTGATCTCCGGCCTCTGCCTGTCTCTGTTCGCCCTGCTCGGCGACGTGGACGGGGCGGGCAGGGCGATCGGCATGGCCGGGAACAATCCGATCTGGCTGGCCCGCGCCATCGGTTCGCCGGCCGTCGCGCTGGTCTGGCTCGTCTACCAGCGTCGTATCCCGCGGTCGATGGCGATACCGGCGGGCTTGCTGCTCACCGCCGGGCTCGTCGCGACCGGTTCCCGGGGCCCCGCCGTGGCGATGTTGATCGGCATCACACTGGTCTTCGCCACCGCGGGTCGGCAACAGCGGCTCGCCCGGGTCGCGATCGTCCTCACGCCGATCCTGATCGCAGGCTACGCCGCCGTGACCTTCGGGCTCGTCTCCGCGGACTCACGCATCGGCGCGTTCATCGTCGATCCGGCGGACACCGCCTACTCGTCGGAGCGGCTGGACCTGGCCCAGCCCACCCTCGGCCTCATCGCCGACCATCCGGGCGGCGTCGGCATCGGCAGGTGGGCCGAGTACGCCGGCATCCCCCGCGTCGCCTACCCCCACAACCTGTGGCTCGAGGTGCTGTCCGAAGCCGGTTGGGTCGTCGGAGGACTCTTCATCCTGATCGTCGTCCGGACGGTGTGGCTACTGTCGAGGACGAGCCGGAGTGAGCCGACCGCTGCTCTGGTCCTGGCCCTGCTCGCCTTCGAGATCGTTGTGACCAGTGTGTCCGGTGATCTGAACGCCCGCACCCTCTTCTTCACGCTCGCCCTCGGACACTGCGTCAGCCGCTGGCCGGCCGAACGGGCCCGCCACCGCCGGGCCAAGACCGTCGCACCCCGCATCGGCGCCGCCGGGGTGGGCGTACCCGGCAAGCCCGAGGCCGCTGTCGTGTGAGCAGGAACTGTTCGAGACGACGGCGCGCCGGCCGCACGGCACCGCTCGACGCGGTCCGGGCGGCCGGCGCACCCGGTCGTCAGACTCGGATGCCTGCCCAGCCGTGGTGACGGCGGACTGTGGACAGGATGAAGTCGACCACCCGGCGGGAGGCGTCCGGGATCTGGTAGTCGGCCGGGCAGGGCACCCCCGCCGCGGCCACCTGCTCGACAGTCACCCGAACCGCCTCGACGACACCGGCCCGGTCCAGACCGGTCATGATGACGCCACCGGCGTCGAGCGCCTCGGGACGCTCGATCGACTCCCGGAGGGTGATCGCCGGGAAGCCGAGAATGGCGGCCTCCTCGCTGATCGTGCCGCTGTCGGACAGCACGCAGCGGGCACTGGTCTGCAGGCGCACATAGTCGAAGAAGCCGAACGGCTCGTGAAAGGCGATGCCCTCCAGTGCGGCGTCGTCCACCGCGAGCGCCTCCAGCGCCTTGCGCGTCCGCGGATGGGTGGAGACCAGCAGCGGCAGGCCCCACTCGTCGCGTACCGCACGCAGGCAGTCCAGCAGGCGGTGCAGTCGATCCGGCCGGTCGACGTTCTCCTCCCGGTGCGCGCTCACCACGAAGTACCCCTCCGGGGCCAGTTCGAGCTGGTCGAGCACGGTGGAGCGGGTGATTTCGTTCCGGTAGTGCGCCAGCACCTCCCGCATCGGTGAGCCGGTGTGCAGGATCCGGCGCGGGTGCACGCCCTCGGCCAGCAGATTGCGCCGGGCATGCTCGGTGTAGACAAGGTTGAAGTCCGCGATGTGGTCGACCAGGCGTCGGTTCGTCTCCTCCGGCACGTTCAGATCGAAGCAGCGGTTCCCGGCCTCCATGTGGTAGACCGGCACGCGCATCCGGCGGGCCATCAGGGCACCGATGCAGCTGTTCGTGTCGCCGAGCACGAGCAGCGCGTCTGGCCGATAGGACGCGATCGCCTCCTCCACCCCGACGAGGACGCCGCCGAGCACCCGCCCCAGGGACGACGTGTCGACGCCCAGGAACCGGTCCGGCCGGCGCATCCGCAGCTCGGAGAAGAAGACGTCGGACAGTAACGGGTCCCAGTTCTGCCCGGTGTGCACGAGCACATGCTCGACCGTACGGTCCAACCGCTCCACCACCCGCGACAGCCGGATGATCTCCGGCCGGGTCCCGACCACCGTCATCACCCGTGTCATCGCCTCTTCCCTTCGTCGGTCGCGCGTTCACGGGCTCAACGCGACCATCCGGACCGGGTTACGCAACGGCCATCGGTTCACCCCATCGGCACTGCGGGCGGCCCGCCCTTGTGATGAGCTGTACCGGTGGCGGGTGACGTGCTGGGTCTGGTGCTGCACCCCACCCGGGACGTCTCCGAGGTGGTGGGCATCGTCGCGGACTGGGCCGCCCGGCACCGGATCACCCTGGCGGTACGCGCCGAGGACCGCGCCCGCGTACCGGCGGCGGTGGAGACGATCGCGGCGGACGAGCTGGCCGACCGCTGCGACGCCCTGATCAGCATCGGCGGCGACGGCACCATGCTGGGAGCGCTGCGGATGGCCGTCCGCGACCCGAAGCCGGTGCTCGGCGTACACCTGGGCCGGGTCGGCTTCCTGGTCGAGGTGGAGCCGCCGGATCTGCCCCGGGCGCTGGAGCGGCTGGTGGAGCACGACTTCACCGTCGAGTCGCACGCCTGCCTGGCCTGCGACGTCTGCGGCGACGACGTGGTGGCGTTCAACGACATCGCCCTGGTCCGGCAGCCCGGCGCCGGGTTCGTCACGGCCACCCTGGCGGTGGACGGCCAGCGGTACGGCTACTACCGGTGCGACGCGCTGGTGGTGAGCACACCGAGCGGCTCGACCGCGTACAGCTATGCCGCCGGCGGGCCGCTGATCTCGCCGGCCACTGAGGCGATGGTGGTGACGCCGTCCGCGCCGATGGCCGGGATCTCCCGCTCGGTGCTGCTCTCCGCGCACGAGACGGTGCACCTGGAGCTGCGGGCGGACTCGGCGCCGGTGGCGGTGGAGATGGACGGCCTGCTGATCCGGCAGGCGGCGACCGAGGGTTCGGTGCACATCCGGTACGTCAAGGACGCCGGCCGGGTGGTCCGTCTCGACCCGCGCCGCTACCAGGAGCGCAACCAGCTCAAACTGAGCCTGCTGGACCTGCCGCTGCTGCCCGACCAGTTGCGGGAGCTGTTGCCGGACGGGTTGCGGGAGCAGCTCAACCGCCGGGAGCTGCCCCCGCCCCGCTGAGCCGGGTCAGGCGGTGGCGAGCACGCCGTCGACCAGCGCCTTGGCCTCGTCCTGGATCCGGGCCAGGTGCTCCGGGCCCTGGAACGACTCGGCGTAGATCTTGTAGACGTCCTCGGTGCCGGACGGGCGGGCGGCGAACCAGCCCGACTCGGTGGTCACCTTGAGCCCGCCGATCGCGGCGCCGTTGCCGGGCGCGGTGGTGAGGATCGCGGTGATCGGCTCACCGGCCAGCTCGGTGGCGGTGACCTGCTCCGGCGACAGCTTCGCCAGGACCGCCTTCTCCTCGCGCCCGGCCGGCGCGTCGATCCGGGCGTACGCGGGCGCGCCGAAGCGGTCGGCCAGCTCGGCCCAGTGCTCGCTGGGCGTACGGCCGGTGGTGGCGATGATCTCGGCGGCGAGCAGGCAGAGCAGGATGCCGTCCTTGTCGGTGGTCCAGGTGCCGCCGTCGCGGCGCAGGAACGACGCGCCGGCGCTCTCCTCGCCGCCGAACCCGACGGTGCCGTCGAGCAGGCCGGGCACGAACCACTTGAACCCGACCGGCACCTCCAGCAGCGGGCGGCCGAGGTCGGCCGCGACCCGGTCGATCATCGAGGAGGAGACGAGCGTCTTGCCCACCGCCGCGGCCGGGCCCCACTGCTCCCGGGTACGGAACAGGTGGCCGATCGCCACGGCCAGGTAGTGGTTGGGGTTCATCAGGCCGCCGTCGGGCGTGACGATGCCGTGCCGGTCGGCGTCGGCGTCGTTGCCGGTGGAGACCGCGTAGTCGTCCCGGGCGGCGATCAGCGAGGCCATCGCGTTCGGCGAGGAGCAGTCCATCCGGATCTTGCCGTCGCCGTCGAGCGTCATGAACCGCCAGGTCGGGTCCACGAGCGGGTTGATCACGGTCAGGTCGAGGCGGTGCCGATCGGCGATCTCGCCCCAGTACGCCACGCTCGCCCCGCCCATCGGGTCCGCGCCGATGCGCACCCCGGCGTCGCGGATCGCGTCGATGTCCAGCGCGGCGGGGAGGTCGTCGACGTACCGGGCGAGGAAGTCGTACTCCCCGGTGGTGGCGGCGGCGCGCGCCCGCGCGTACGGGATGCGTTTCACCTCCTTGAGCCCGGCGGCGAGGATGGCGTTCGCGCGGTCCTGGATCCACTTCGTGGCGTCGGTGTCGGCGGGCCCGCCGTGGGTGGGGTTGTACTTGAACCCGCCGTCGGACGGCGGGTTGTGCGACGGGGTGATGACGATGCCGTCGGCGAGGCCGCTGGTGCGCCCCCGGTTGTGGGTGAGGATGGCGTGCGAGACGGCGGGCGTCGGGGTGTAGCCGTCGCGGCTGTCGCGCAGCACTGTGACGTCGTTGGCGGCGAGCACCTCCAGCGCGTCGGCCTCGGCGGGCGCGGAGAGCGCGTGGGTGTCCCGGCCGAGGAACAGCGGCCCGGAGAGGCCCTGTTCGCGGCGGTAGTCGCAGAGCGCCTGGGTGACGGCGAGGATGTGGTCGGAGTTGAAGGCGTTGCGCAGGCTGGACCCGCGGTGCCCGGAGGTGCCGAAGGAGACCTGCTGCGCCGGGTCGTCCGGGTCCGGGTGCTCGGCGTAGTAGGCGGTGACCAGCCGGGGCACGTCGACCAGGTCGGCGGGCTGGGCGGGCTGGCCGGCACGGGGGTGGGCCACTGCGGGATCCTCCTCGGTGATGCGGTGGGGACTGCTCAGGGCTCGACGCGCTGGCCCTTGCCGATGACGACGATGCCGTTGTCGGACACGGTGTAGCGCTGGCGGTCCTTCTCCAGGTCGACGCCGATCTCGGCGCCCTCCGGGACGTGGACGTTCTTGTCCAGGATCGCGCGCCGGACGACCGCGTGGCGGCCGATCTGGACACCCTCCATCAGCACGGCGCCGTCGACGTGCGCCCACGAGTGGACCTTCACCTTCGGCGCCACGATCGAGTTCTCCACCAGCGAGCCGGAGATCACCGAGCCGGGCGAGACCATCGAGCTGACCGCGCGGCCGACGCGCTCGCCCCAGGCGTGCACGAACTTGGCCGGCGGGTACGGCGGCTGCTCGGTGTAGATGGGCCACTCGAAGTTGTAGAGGTTGAACACCGGGTGCACGTTGATCAGGTCCATGTGCGCGTCGTAGAACGAGTCGAGCGTTCCCACGTCCCGCCAGTAGCCGCGGTCGCGGTCGGTGCTGCCGGGCACCTCGTTGTCCTTGAAGTCGTAGACGTTGGCCTCGCCGCGCTCGACGAGCATCGGGATGATGCTGCCGCCCATGTCGTGCTTGCTCGTCTTGTCCGCCGCGTCGCGCTCGACCGCCTCGCACAGCGCCCGGGTGGTGAACACGTAGTTGCCCATCGAGGCGTAGATCTCGTCCGGCGCGTCCGGCAGCCCCACCGCGTCGGTGGGCTTCTCCCGGAACGCACGGATGCGCTTGCCGTCCTCGCCGACCTCGATCACGCCGAACTGGTCGGCCGTCGACAGCGGCTGCCGGATGCCGGCCACCGTCACACCGGCGCCGGAGGCGATGTGGTCCTCGACCATCTGCCGGGGATCCATCCGGTAGATGTGATCGGCGCCGAAGACGATCACGTAGTCCGGCTGCTCGTCGTTGATCAGGTTGAAGCTCTGGTAGATCGCGTCGGCCGAGCCGGCGAACCACCACGGGCCGCGGCGCTGCTGCGCGGGCACCGGCGTGACGTAGTTGCCGAGCAGCGTCGACATCCGCCACGTCTTGGTGATGTGGCGGTCCAGCGAATGCGACTTGTACTGGGTCAGCACGACGATCTTGAGGAAGCCGGCGTTCGCCAGGTTGGACAGGACGAAGTCGACCATGCGGTACATCCCGCCGAAGGGGACGGCGGGCTTCGCCCGGTCGGTCGTCAGGGGCATCAGGCGCTTGCCCTCCCCGCCGGCCAGGACGATCGCGAGCACCTTGGCAGCCATGCTCAGACGCTAACCACCTCGAACCGACTTCACCACTCGGACGCCCACACTTGCCACCGCGTGCGACGCGGCGCTCTGCACTAGGGTGCGGGCATGGCACCGATGCGCGTCGACCTGCTCACCCGCGAGTACCCGCCGGAGGTGTACGGCGGCGCCGGTGTGCACGTGGAATACCTCGCCCGTGAGCTGCGCCGGCTCGCCGACGTCCGGGTGCACTGCTTCGGCGCGCCCCGCGACGAGGAGGGCGTGACCGCGTACGCCGAGCCGCCCGCGCTGGCCGGCGCGAACGCCGCGCTGCGGGTCATGGGCGTCGACCTGGAGATGGCCGCCGGGACGGCCGGCACCGACGTGGTGCACAGCCACACCTGGTACGCCAACCTGGCCGGGCACACCGCGAAGCTGCTGCACGGGGTGCCGCACGTGGTGACCGCGCACAGCCTGGAGCCGCTGCGCCCGTGGAAGGCAGAGCAGCTCGGCGGCGGGTACGCGCTCTCCTCCTGGTGCGAACGGACCGCGTTCGAGGCGGCCGACGCGATCATCGCGGTGAGCGCGGGCATGCGGCGCGACGTGCTCACCGCGTACCCGGCGGTGAACCCCGACCGGGTACGCGTGGTCTACAACGGCATCGACACCGCGCAGTACGCCCCGGACCCGGGCACCGACGTGCTCGACCGGCTCGGCATCGACCCGGCGCGGCCCAGCGTGGTCTACGTCGGGCGGATCACCAGGCAGAAGGGCCTGCCGTACCTGCTGCGGGCGGCCCGGGAACTGCCCGCCGACACCCAGCTCGTGCTGCTGGCCGGCGCGCCGGACACCCCGGAGATCGCCGCCGAGGTGGAGGGTCTCGTGGCGGAGCTGCGAGCCACCCGGTCCGGGGTGATCTGGGTGGCGGCGATGCTGCCCAAGCACGAGGTGATCCAGGTGCTCACCCACGCCACGGTCTTCGCCTGCCCGTCCGTCTACGAGCCGATGGGCATCGTCAACCTGGAGGCGATGGCCTGCGAGACCGCCGTGGTGGCGACCGCCACCGGCGGCATCCCGGAGGTGGTGGCCGACGGCGAGACCGGGCTGCTGGTGCCGATCGAGCAGGCCGGCGACGGCTCCGGCACGCCGCTGGACCCGGAGCGTTTCGTTGCCGACCTGGCCGCGCGCATGAACGAGCTGCTGGCCGACCCGGACCGGATCGCGGCGTTCGGGGCGGCGGGGCGGCGGCGGGCGGTGGAGCACTTCTCCTGGGACGCGATCGCCCGCCAGACGGTAGAGGTGTACCGCTCGGTGGGCGTGTAAGGAAGGGCACCCTATTAACGCCCCCGGTAGAGGAAGGGCCCCTTCTTAACAACCCGCACGAGACGGCAGCCTGCCTGGACCGCAGCCCGCTCGTGCACAACCGCCTGACAACGCTGCCGGACGTCAGACGTCGGGCGCGATCACGGCCAGTCCAGGGAAGTAACTGCGGTAGCGGCTGCTGTCCCGGGTCAGCAGACGGTAGTGGCAGACCGCCGCGTGCGCGCCGATGTAGAAGTCGGCGATCGGCGAACGCTTGGCACCCCCGCGTGACCGGTACCGCGCGTACGCCTTGCCAGCCAGGAAACCGGCCGGGTAGGGCAGTTCCTCGCGCAGGAAATCGGTGGCCGGCAGTGCGTCATCAAGGTCCTCCACGCGCGCGAACCGCACGGACACCTCGGCGTAGACGATCGGGTTGATCACCAGAAGACCGGCATCACGAGAAGCGGCCAGGGCGTCGCTGGACCAGTCCGCCCACTTCGGGTCGTCGGTGAAGATGTCCAGCAGAACGTTCGTGTCGACCAGGGTCGCGACCGTGTCGGTGGCTCGGCCCGCCACGGCTCGGATCCGCTCACTCGCCACGGAGCAGTTCCATCAGCTCATCCGTCGACATGCCCTCCACCTCTCGGGCAGCGCCTCGTCCACGCATGCGCCGAACCAGACGTCGTCCACGGGTCTCCACGTCATCGACACGCACGATACGCAGAGCGCCGCCCTCCTCGACCACGTCCACCTCGTCGCCCTCGTGCAGGTTGTGCCGGGCACGCAGTTCGGCCGGGATGGTCACCTGCCCCTTGCTGTTCAACCTCATCGGATCCTCCCGTCACGTAATACAGATGATACGTGTCACGGACGCGGATACAGTCCCCGGATGCCGGATGCGATCTTCGCCCATCCTCGGCTCGCGCCGGTCTACGACGCGTTCGACGGCGACCGGGACGACCTGGACGCGTACCTCGCGATCGCCGACGAGCTGGACGCGCGCGTGGTGCTCGACCTCGGGTGCGGCACCGGGAGCCTCGCCCTCCTGCTCGCCCGGCACGGCCGTACCGTCGTGGGCGTGGACCCGGCCGAGGCGTCGCTTGATGTCGCCCGGGCGAAGGACGGCGCCGACCGCGTCCGCTGGATCCACGGCGACGCCACGACGCTGCCGCCGCTGCGCGCCGACCTGGCCGTGATGACCGGCAACGTGGCGCAGGCCTTCCGCACCGACGACGACTGGGCGCGCACCCTGCGGGGCATACGTGCCGAGCTGCGGCCCGGCGAGCATCTCGTGTTCGAGACGCGCCGCCCCGAACGCCGCGCGTGGGAGGAGTGGGCGGCGGACACCGCGCCGGTGACCCGGGACGTGCCGGGCGAAGGGCCTGTGCAACGGCGTCTCGAGGTCACCGCTGTGGAGCTGCCGTTCGTGTCCTTCCGGTTCACCTACCGCTTCCCGGCCGACGGCGCCGTCGTCACGTCGGACTCGACGCTGCGGTTCCGCGACCGCGACGAGGTGCAGGCGAGCCTGGCCGCCGCCGGATTCCGGGTAGTGGACGTGCGCGAGGCGCCCGACCGCCCGGGCCGGGAATTCGTGTTCGTCACCCAGCGATCGACCTGAACGTCGCCGTCGGGCTGAGCATCGTCGACGCCCTGTGAGCGCGGGTTGAGGGCTGAGGTGAAGTCGCCGAGCGCGAGAGGATCTCGCGCAGTAGGTTGAGCGGGTGACTGGACGGTTCCCGATCGAAGACGTCTCCCCCGTCGTCTCCTGCGGTCGCTACCCGGCCAAGGCGGTGGTCGGCGAGGTCGTACCGGTGTCGGCGCGCGCCTACCGCGAGGGCCACGACGCGCTCGGATGCAACGTGGTCTGGCTCGGCCCGGACGGCGCGGCCCGCCCGTTCACCCGGATGCGCCCGGGTGAGCCCGGCCAGGACCGCTGGCACGCCACCATCCGCCCGGACGCGGTGGGCCTGTGGCGCTTCGCCGTGGAGGCGTTTCAGGATCCGTACCTCACCTGGCAGAACGCGGTCACCAAGAAGCTCGCTGCCGGCCAGGGCGCGGCCGAGCTGGCGAACGACCTGGCCGAGGGCGTACGGGTACTGACCGCCGCGCTCGACCTGGTGCCGAGGGCCGGCCGTGATCGCGTACGCGAAGCCGTGCGGGCCCTGGCCGACGACGGCCTGGACCTGCCGCGGCGGGTGAGCGCTGCGCTGGATCTGGCCGACCTGCTGTGGGAGCACCCGGTGCGCGAGCTGGTCACCACCGGCGAGGAGCGCACGCTGTGGGTGGACCGGCCGCGGGCGCTCTTCTCCGCCTGGTACGAGTTCTTCCCCCGCTCGGAGGGCGCGGTCCCGGCCACCGTCGACGCGCCCGCGCGTTCCGGCACGTTCGCCACCGCGATCCAGCGGCTGCCGGGTGTCGCGGCGATGGGTTTCGACGTGCTCTACCTGCCGCCGATCCACCCGATCGGCCGGGTCAACCGCAAGGGCCGCAACAACGCGCTCACCGCGGGGCCGGACGACGTGGGCTCGCCGTGGGCGATCGGCGCGGCCGAGGGCGGCCACGACGCCATCCACCCCGATCTGGGTACGCCGGAGGACTTCCGCGACTTCGTCGCGGCCGCCGCCGAGCAGGGGCTGGAGGTGGCGATGGACCTGGCGTTGCAGTGCGCGCCGGATCACCCGTGGGTCACCGAGCACCCGGAGTGGTTCACCACCCGGGCCGACGGCAGCATCGCGTACGCGGAGAATCCGCCGAAGAAGTACCAGGACATCTATCCGCTGAACTTCGACAACGATCCGGAGGGCATCCGGGCCGAGGTGCTGCGGGTGGTGCTGCACTGGGTCGGCGAGGGCATCCGGATCTTCCGGGTCGACAACCCGCACACCAAGCCGTTCGAC
This sequence comes from Micromonospora sp. AB353, assembly GCF_049538395.1. NCBI lineage: Bacteria > Bacillati > Actinomycetota > Actinomycetes > Micromonosporales > Micromonosporaceae > Micromonospora > Micromonospora sp. AB353. The sequence continues at coordinate 202,414 of NZ_JBMVFV010000001.1, forward strand.
TTCTGGCACTGGCTGATCGCCGAGGTCAAGAAGGTCGACCCGGACGTGCTGTTCCTGGCCGAGGCGTTCACCCGGCCGGCGATCATGCACGGGCTCGGCAAGATCGGCTTCACCCAGTCGTACACCTATTTCACCTGGCGCACGACGGCGGCCGAGATGCGGGAGTACTGCGAGGAACTGGTCGCCTCGGTGGACTGGATGCGGCCGAACTTCTGGCCCAACACGCCGGACATCCTGCACTCGTCGTTGCAGCACGGCGGCCCGCCGATGTTCAAGATCCGGGCGGTGCTGGCGGCGCTGCTGTCCCCCTCATGGGGCATGTACGCCGGGTTCGAGCTGTTCGAGCACGTGGCCCGGCCGGGCGCCGAGGAGTACCTGGACAACGAGAAGTACGAGCTGCGGCCCCGGGACTGGGACGCCGCGCTGGCGCAGGGCCGGTCGCTGGCGCCGTTCGTCACCACGCTGAACCGGGTACGCCGGGACAACCCCGCCCTGCACCACCTGCGCAACCTGCGGTTCCACGACATCGACAACCCGGCGCTGCTGTGCTGGTCGAAGCGCGACCTCCAGACCGGCAACACGGTGATCGTGGTCTGCTCGTTCGACTCCCGCGAGGTGCAGTGGGGCAACACCACGCTCGACATGCCGGCGCTCGGCCTGGACTGGCACGAGCGGTTCACCGTGCGCGACGAGCTGACCGGCGCCGAGTACGACTGGGGACAGCGCAACGCGGTACGCCTCGACCCGTACCTGCAACCGGCGCACGTGCTCACCGTGCGCCGCCCGGCCGCACCGGCCCCCGCCGAACCGGAGCACCCGGCCGCGCCCGACCTGACAGTGGAAGACGTACCCGCCGACCTCTCCGGCGGCACCGCCCCGACCGCACCGGCCGACAAGGACGACGCCCGATGGACCAGCTGATCGCCGGCGAGGTACACGACCCGCACGCCGTGCTCGGCGCGCACCCGGCCGACGGGAGCACCACGATCCGGACGCTGCGCCGGGGCGCGGGCGAGGTGGCGGTGCTCGCGGACGGCGAACGGCACCCGATGAAACGGGTCCACGACGCCGGTGTCTTCGAGGCGGTCCTCCCCGGCGAGGTGCTCGACTACCGGGTCGAGGTGGACGGCACGACGCACGACGACCCGTACCGTTATCCGCCCACGCTCGGCGACCTCGACCTGCACCTGATCGGCGAGGGCCGGCACGAGCGGCTCTGGGCGGCGCTCGGCGCCCGCGTGTTCGACGAGGGCGTCGCGTTCACCGTCTGGGCGCCCAACGCACGGGCCGTGCGGCTGATCGGCGACGTCACCGGCTGGGCGCCGGACGACGGGTGGCCGATGCGCTCGCTCGGCTCCAGCGGCGTGTGGGAGATCTTCGTGCCCGGCCTGCCGGTGGGCAGCCGCTACAAGTACCGCATCCTCGGCGCCGACGGCCGGTGGCGGGACAAGGCCGACCCGATGGCCGCGCGCACCGAGGTGCCGCCGGCCACCGCGTCGGTGGTGCACGAGTCACGGTACGAGTGGGGCGACGCGGACTGGCTCGCGCGCCGGTCCCGGCAGGCGCCGCACCAGGAGCCGATGAGCGTGTACGAGGTGCACCTGGGCTCCTGGCGCCCCGGCCTCGGCTACCGGGAGCTGGCCGAGCAGCTCACCGCGTACGTGCTGGAGATGGGCTTCACCCACGTGGAGTTCCTGCCGGTGATGGAGCACCCGTTCGGCGGCTCGTGGGGCTACCAGGTCACCGGCTACTACGCGCCGACCGCCCGGTTCGGCGACCCGGACGACTTCCGGTATCTGGTGGACCGGCTGCACGCCGCCGGCATCGGCGTGCTCCTGGACTGGGTGCCGGCGCACTTCCCGAAGGACGAGTGGGCCCTCGCGCGTTTCGACGGCACCCCGCTGTACGAGCACCCCGACCCGCGTCGCGGCGAGCACCCCGACTGGGGCACGTACGTCTTCGACTTCGGCCGCAACGAGGTCCGCAACTTCCTCGTCGCCAATGCGCTGTACTGGCTGGCCGAGTTCCACATCGACGGGCTGCGCGTGGACGCGGTCGCCTCGATGCTCTACCTGGACTACTCCCGCTCCGACGGGCAGTGGGCGCCGAACGTGCACGGCGGCCGGGAGAACCTGGAGGCCATCGCGTTCCTCCAGGAGGTGAACGCCACCGTCTACCGGCACCACCCGGGCGTGCTGATGATCGCCGAGGAGTCCACCGCCTGGCCCGGCGTCACGAAGCCGACCTCCGAGGGCGGGCTCGGGTTCGGGTTCAAGTGGAACATGGGCTGGATGCACGACACCCTGCTCTACACCTCGAAGGACCCGATCTACCGGCAGCACCACCACCATCAGCTCACGTTCTCCCTCGCCTACGCGTGGAGCGAGAACTACGTGCTGCCGATCAGCCACGACGAGGTGGTGCACGGCAAGGGGTCACTGGCGGGCAAGATGCCCGGCGACACGTGGCAGCGGCTGGCGACGGTACGGGCACTGCTGGCGTACATGTGGGCGCACCCGGGCAAGCAACTGCTGTTCATGGGCTGCGAGCTGGCCGACGACAGGGAGTGGAGCGAGGAGCGGGGCCTCGACTGGTACCTGACCCACGACCCGGCCCGCGCCGGCGTGCAGCGGCTGGTCGCCGACCTGAACCGGGTCTACCGGGCCAGCCCGGCGCTCTGGGCGCAGGACACCGACCCGGCCGGCTTCCGCTGGATCGCCGGGGACGACGTCGCCAACAACGCGGTGTCGTTCATCCGGATCGCCCCGGACGGGCAGACGCTGGTGTGCGTGGCGAACTTCTCCGCGACCCCGCTGGAGGACTACCGGATCGGCCTGCCGGCAGCAGGTACGTGGGCGGAGGCGCTGAACACCGACGCCCACCACTACGGCGGGTCGGGCGTGGGCAACCTGGGCGAGGTGCACGCGGAGAACGTGCCGTGGCACGGCCTGCCCGCGTCGGCGTCCCTGCGCGTCCCCCCGCTGGGCGTCCTCTGGCTCACCCCCAGCTGACCCGTCCGCCCGGTCGATCATGAAGTTGACGGCACTTCAAGAGATCCACAAAACCGTCAACTTCATGATCGATGGGGAGAGGCCGGGAGGCCGGGAGGCCGGGAGGCCGGGAGGCCGGGAGGCCGGGAGGCCGGGAGGCCGGGAGGCCGGGAGGCCGGGAGGCCGGGAGGCCGGGAGGCCGGGGGCGCAGAGAAGGGGACTGTTAGACCAGGTCGGCTTCGCGCAGCAGCTTCCAGAGGCCGGCGCCGTCGGGGGCGCTCAGCCACTTCTGGCCGATCGGGCCGGACGACGACCGCCCGGCCGGCGCGGGCAGGCTACCGGCGAGCACCGACTGGGTCGGGGACAGCCGCCGGATCGCCACCCCGGCCACGTTGTCCGGGTGCGCGGCGGCGAACTCCCGGTAGATCTCCGGGTCGTGCTGCCCGTCGTCGCCGATCAGCAGCCACCGCACCTCGGGGAACTCCCGGGACAGCCGGGCCAGCGTGGCCCGCTTGTGTTCCCGGCCGCTGCGGAACCACCTGTCGGCGGTCGGCCCCCAGTCGGTGAGCAGCAGCGGCCCGGCCGGGTAGAGGTGCCGGGACAGGAACCGGGTGAGCGTCGGCGCGACGTTCCAGGCGCCGGTGGACAGGTAGAAGACCGGCGCGCCCGGGTGGGCGGTGGCCAGCCGCTCGTACAGCACGGCCATGCCGGGCACCGCGGTGCGGGCGTGCTCGTCCAGCACGAACGTGTTCCACGCGGCGAGCAGCGGCCGGGGCAGCGCGGTCACCATGACGGTGTCGTCGATGTCGGAGAGGATGCCGAAGCGGACGGCCGGGTCGAGCACGCGGACCAGCGCCTCCACCGGCTCGGCGTCGGCGACGCTGAGGCGTACGCAGCCCCACCCCGGGGCGAAGTCGGCCTCGATCACGGTGTCGACGAAGCCGCTGCGGTCGGCGGTCACCTCCTGGCGCACGCCGTCGGCCTCGATCGTCACCGTGATGTGCTTGGCGGGCAGCGTGGCGAAGCTGCGCCAGCCCCGCACCTTGTCCAGCCGGCCCCGCCGCCGCGTGTCCGGGCGGCCCAGCAGCACCCGGCAGAGCACGCGCGCCCAGCCCGGGGCGCCGTAGCCCGCGTACGCGATGATGTTCGGCTGCCACCCGGTGCGCCGCAACCGGCGCTCCACCAGGCCGTGCACGGCGTCCTCGAAGCGCGCGGCGCGGTGCAGTTGCGGAACGGCCAACTGGTCCGGTGGTGTGGGCGGCACACGGCAACAGTGCCACAACCGGACCGGCCGGGCCACGCGAGTGATCCACGCCGATCCGACCCGGCGGCGGGCGCCGCCGTGACAGACTGCGGTCGGGACGACGACGGGGGCGTTTGTCGTGTCGACGACGAAGCGGGACCGGGTACTGCCGCGTCCGGACGCGCCGGCGCTGGTGGCGCTGCTGCTCGGCGTCGCGGCTGTCGGCTACCGGCTGGTGCTGACGCTGCTCACGGTGCCCGCGTCGAACAGCGACGAGGCCACGTTCGGCCTGGCCGCGCTGCACATCGCGAGCGGTGGTGAGCGGCCGGTCTTCCTCTACGGGCAGCGCTACATGGGCGTGCTGGAGTCGTACCTGGCCGCGCCGCTTGTCGGCTGGGCCGGGCCGAGCTGGCCGCTGCTGCGGCTGCCGCTGCTCGCGCTCTTCGCGGTCTTCCTGTGGCTGGCGTACCGGCTGACCCGCCGCCTGTTCTCCCCCTGGCTGGCGGTCGCCGTGGTGGGCCTGCTGGCGCTCGGCTCGGAACGGGTGGTCCGCGACCAGCTCACCGCGGTCGGCGGCCGCCCGGAGGTGAAGCCGGCGGTGCTGGCGATGCTGCTGATCGCGGTGGCCCTCGGCGACCGGCGGATCCGGCACCACTGGCTGGCCACCGGCGCGTTCGGGCTGCTCGCCGGGCTGGCGCTGTGGTCGGACTGGCTGATCGCGCCGTACCTGCTGGTAGCGGCGGTGGTGCTCGCGGTGGCGGTGCCCCGGGACCTGATCGGCTGGCCCGGTGTGCTGCTGGTGGCGGGCTTCCTCGCCGGGATCGCCCCGATGGTCAAGGACAACCTCGTCGCGCCACCCGGGCAGGACTCGCTGTCGGTGTTCCGTGAGATCAGCACCAAGGAGGGGGTCGCGCCGTCGCTCGCCGAACGGCTGCGCGGCGGGCTGCTGGAGGGGGTGCCGCTGGCGTCGGGCATGTGCCCGATGGACGGCTGCGCGCGCTGGGCGCAGTGGTTCGGCGTGCTCTACCCGGTGCTGCTGGTGGCCGCCGCCGCGCTCGGGCTGCGCGCGTACCGCCGGGCCGCCGACCACGCCGCGCGGGTCCGGGCCGTGGCGATCCTCGCCCTGGTCGTGGGCGCGGCGCTGACACTTCTGGCGTACGTGCGCAGCCCGCTCGCCGCGACCGACCCGCTCGGCAACGCCCGCTACCTGTCGGTGCTCCAGATCTCGCTGCCGGCCGTGCTGTGGCCGCTCTGGCTGGCCGCCGCGCACGCGGTGCGGGGCACCGCCGGACGGGCGGCCCGGCTGGGCGGCGCCACGGCGGCGGCGGTGCTGGCCGGGCTGACCGCCGCCACCGTCGCCGGGACCGTGGCGTTCCTGACCGGCGTGCCGGGCGTACGGCACGAGGAGCGCACCGCCCGCCGTCTGGCCGACACGGTGCGGGCGGCCGGTCTGCACGAGGTGTACGGGGACTACTGGACCTGCAACCGGCTGATCTTCAACACCGGCGAGACGGTGGCCTGCGGTGTGCTCGACGGCACGCTGACGCCGGGGCAGAACCGCTATCCGGCGTACTGGCAGCGGGTGGCGCGCGCGGAGCGGCCCGGGTACGTAATGGCGGTCGGCTCCCCGGCCGAGCGCACGCTGCGGCGGCTGCTGGGCGACCGCGCCGACGCGGCGGTGGTGGCCGAGGTGGGCGGCAGTCGCGTGTACCACCCCGAGCGTGCCGTCCGGCCGTGGCGCTGACCCCGGCCCGTACGCTGTGCCGGTGCTCATCCTGCTGCCCCCGTCGGAGGGGAAGGCCGAGGCCGGCACCGGCCGCCGGCTGGACCTGTCCCGGCTGTCCCTGACCGAGCTGAATCCGGCCCGGGAGGCGGTCCTGACCTCGCTCGTCGACCTGTGCGCCGGGCCGGACGAGACGGCGGCCCGGACCGCGCTGGGCCTCACCGAGGGTCAGCGCGGCGAGCTGCGGCGCAACGCCCGGCTGCGGGAGGCGGCCACCGCGCCGGCCGGGCGGCTCTACACCGGCGTGCTCTACGAGGCGCTCGGGCTGGACACGCTGCCGCCCGACGCGCAGCGGGCGGCCCGCCGCCAGGTGCTGATCAGCTCCGGCTTGTGGGGCGCGGTACGCCTCGCCGACCGGATCCCGCCGTACCGCTGCCCGATCGGGGCGCGGCTGCCGGGGCTCGGGGCGCTGTCGGCGTACTGGCGGGAGGCGCTCGGGCCGGTGCTGGAGCCGGCTGCCGGACGCGGGCCGGTGCTGGACCTGCGCTCCGGCGCGTACGCGGCCACCTGGACGCCGCGCGGCGCGCTCGCCGAACGCACGGTGACGGTACGGGTGCTGCACGAACGGACCGTGGACGGCACACCGACCCGGTCGGTGGTGAGCCACTTCAACAAGGCCACGAAGGGCCGGCTGGTGCGGGATCTCCTGCTCGCCGACGCCCGGCCGCGCACCGCCGACGCCCTGGTGGGAGCGCTGCGGGAGCTGAAGTACACGGTCGAGGAGGCGCCCCGGGCGGCCGGGCGGCCCCGGCAGGTCGACCTGGTCGTCACCGAACTCTGAACCGCGGGCTTCCCGCAAATTTTGCTCAAGGCTGGGGCGCATCGGTTCCCGGCCCGGCGCTCGGCAGCGACGGTAGAGGTACCCCGACTCTGACCGAGGAGCCGCGCCGATGCTCACCACGCTGCTCGACCGCCCGCGCCCGTCGCCGCCGCTGGACTGGCTGACCCTGACCGACGCCTTCGAGGTCGCCTGCATGGTGCGCTGCACGCCGCCGCCGGCCGCCGACGTCCGCCGTCTCGACTCCGGACCGCACCGGGGCGGGATCGCCGAGTTCAACCGCGAGGACGCGGCGCAGCGGATGCGGCAGCTACTGGGACGCCTCGACGTGCCGGTGGAGCACGAGCTGACCACTGGTGGCCTGCGCCGCCGCTACGAGCTGCACCGGCTGTCGGTGCCGCCGCCGCACCGGGCGGCGTACGCGAATCTGCTGACCGCGGGCTGGCGGCAGGGCCGCCGGGAGCTGCTCGGCGGGCCGGTCCCGGGCGCATCGGCACCGCGGCGGCTGTGGCGGCCCCGGCTGGCGGCGGCGGCCTGGCGGGCCGCGCTGCTCGCCGGTGGCCGGCACGTCCGCCGGCACTGCCTCGGCATCCGGCTCGCCGACCGGGACCTGGCGGCGGTGCTGGTACGCGGCGCGGCGCTGCTGGACGTGCCGGCGGCGCTGCGGCCGGGCTCGGGTTGCTTCCTGGTGGTGGTGCCGAACGGCGAGCACCGGGAGCGGATCACCGAGAGCGCGGAGCTGGCCCCGGCGAGCTGACCGGCCGGGCGTGGGCTTGCGCCACGGCGGGTGCACGGCGCAGAGTGCAGCCCGTGAGCCGACACTGGCCTGTGCGCGCCGCCGCCCCGCTCGTGCTGGTGCTCCTGCTCGTCGCCGGGCTCACCGGGTGCCGGGACGAGACGTCCGAGCCGACCCGCATCCGCATCGCCACCGGCAGCCCGACCGCCGTCTACCACGCCTTCGGCCAGTCGCTCGCGGCGCTGCTCAACCGGGAGCTGCCAGGCGTGCGGGCCGAGGTGGTGGTCACCGCCGCGTCGGCACAGAACGTGCGGCTGGTCGGCGCCGGGGAGGCGGAGCTGGGCTTCACCCAGGCCGACGTGCTGCCGCCTCGCGAGCCCGAACACCCGTCGGTGCTCGCGGTGGCCCGGGTCTACGACGACCTGCTGCACCTGGTCACCCGCGCCGGCGGGCCGATCCGCACGCTCGACGACCTGCGTGGGCGGCGGGTGTCGGTGGGCGCCGACGGCTCCGGCACGGAGATCACCGCCAGCCGCCTGCTGGCGGTGGCGCAGCTCGGCGGCGACCGCGTGCGCCAGGAGCACCTGGGACTGGACGACTCGGTGGCGGCCCTGCGGGAGGGGCGGATCGACGCGTTCTTCTTCTCCGGCGGGCTACCGGTGCGCGGCGTCGCCGACCTGGCCCAGCGGACCTCGCTGCGGATCGTCGACCTGGGCGACTGGACCGAGCCGCTGCGCCGGGCGTACGGGCAGGTCTACGTGACCCGGGACGTGCCCCGCTCGGTGTACCGGGCCGACCCGGTCAGCACGGTGGCGAACCCGAACTACCTGATCGTGCGCGCCGACCTGCCCGCCGCGCTGGTGCGGGAGGTGACCCGGCTGTTGATGGACCGCCGGAAGGAACTGGCCGCCGCGCACCCGGCGGCGGGACGGATGAGTCCCCGGTCGGCGATCGTCACCACTCCGCTGCCGCTGCATCCGGGCGCGGCGCAGTGGTATCGCGCCACGAAGCCCTGACGCGGGTCAGCACCGGACCGGCTCGTCGGCGGGCGCCGGGAACCACAGCTCGGCGACCAGGCCCCGGGGCTCGCCCTGGCGCATGGTGAGCCGGCCGTCGGAGGCGTCGACGAGCACCGCCGCGATGGTCAGCCCGAGGCCCACGCCGTCCACGTTCTGCGCGTCCGGCGCCCGCCAGAACCGCTCGGTGGCCTGGTCGAGCTGACTGGTGGTCATGCCCGGCCCGGTGTCGCCGACGGTCATAACCGTCCCGCCGTCGGCGGCCCGTACGGTCACCGTCACCTCTCCCCCGGCACCGCTGAACTTCACCGCGTTGTCGATCAGGGCGTCCAGCGCCTGGTCGATGGCGGTCGGCACGGTCCGGGCGTACGCCGGCGTGTCCTCGGCGTCGAGGCGGAGCGTGACCTCGCGGTGCCGGGCCAGCGGCAGCCAGGCGGCCACCCGGGAGGCGGCGGTGGCGGTGGCGTCCACAGTCACCCGCTCGTTCTCCTCCCGCTCGGCGCGGGCCAGCGTGAGCAGCGCGTCGAGCACCGTGGCGAGCCGGTCGGTCTCCTCCAGCGCCAGCCGGTGCTCGGCGCGCCCGTCCGGGTCGGTGAGGCTGGGGCCCAGTTCCTCCACCCGCAGCCGCAGCGCGGTGAGCGGGTTGCGGAGCTGGTGGCTGGCGTGCGCGACGAAGGCGCGTTGCCGGTCCATCACGTCGGAGACCGCGTCGGCCATGTCGTTGAAGCTGGTCGCCAGCCGGCGCAGTTCGGGCGGGCCGAGTCCGGCGCGGACCCGCGCGGCGCGGCGACCCTCGGCGATCTCGTGGGTGACCGCGTCCAGCTCGGTGACCGGGCGCAGCACCCAGCCGGCCAGCCCGAACGCGGTCGAGACGCAGGCCAGCACCGCCAGCAGGCCGATGCCCGCCAGCAGCAGCCACCACACGGTGACGGTGCGGCGCACGCCGTCCGCCGGGCTGGTCGTGACGACGGCGCCGAGCACCTCGCCGCCGTCGTTGATCGGCACGGCCGTCACCACCGGGCCGCCGACCCAGGGCCAGACCGACTCGGGGCCGCTGAACTGCTGCCCGGACAGGGCGGTGTCGAGCGCCGCGCGGGTGCCCGCGCCCGGCTCCCACCCGGACGAGGCCACCACGGTACGGCGGTCCCGGTCCACCACTGCCGCGCCGATGCCGTAGAGCGCGTCGTAGGCGGCCAGTTCCCCGTCCAGCGGGCCGGGGCTGCCGCCCCGCAACGCCGGCCCGGCCAGCGAGGCGAAACGGGTGGCGTCGGCGAGGCGGTCGGCGCGGACCCGGTCGGTCTCCCGGGTCGCGAGCGTGGCCGCCAGCGGCGTCTCCAGGGCGATCAGGACCAGCACCATCAGCAGCAGGTAGCTGATCACCAGCCGGCGGCGCACGACCCGGCCCTCACGCCTCGCGGAGCCGGTAGCCGACCCCGCGTACGGTCTCCACCAGCGTCGGATCGCCGAGCTTGCCGCGCAGCGACCCGACGTGCACCTCCACGGTGTGCCGGTCGGCCCAGGTGGTGCCCCACACGTCGAGCAGGATCCGCTCGCGCGGCACCGCCACCCCGGGCTGGCGGGCCAGGGACAGCAGGATGTCGAACTCCTTGCGGGTGAGCGAGACGTCCCGGCCGGCCACCGTCACGGTCCGGCCGCCCACGTCGATGCGGACCGTACCGGCCTCGATGAGGTTGCGCTGCGGCGCGGTGTGCGCGGCCCGGCGCAGCACCGCCTCGATCCGCGCCTGCAACTCCACCATCGAGAACGGCTTCACCACGTAGTCGTCGGCGCCCAGCCGCAGCCCCAGCACCCGGTCGCGTTCCTCGCCGCGCGCGGTCACCGCGATGATGCCGAGCCGGCTGCTGCGCCGCCGCAGCTCGCGGCACAGGTCGGTGCCGTCGCCGTCGGGCAGCCCCAGGTCGAGCAGCACCAGGTCGCAGGGGGCGGCGGAGAGCGCGGCGGCCACTGTGGCGGCGTGTTCCACCTGGTAGCCGCGCCGGGTCAGCGCGGACGACAACGCCGCGGCGACCCGTCGGTCGTCCTCGACCAGGAGGATCCGCACCCGTTCCTCCCTCACCTCGACGTGTTGCCCTGCGAATGGTGGCAGACGCGCCGCCGGGACGCGAGGCCGCTCTAGGCTGCTGGCGTGATCTACAAGATTCTCACCGACGACGAGTGGGCGCGGGCACGGGCGGACGGGCGGTTTGCCGGCACCGCGATGGACCGGCAGGACGGCTACGTCCACCTGTCCGCCGCCGACCAGGTGGTGGAGACCGCGCGGAGGTTCTTCGCCGGCGTCACCGGCCTGACCGTGCTCGCGGTGGACGAGTCCCGGCTCGGCGACGCGCTGCGCTGGGAGGAGTCCCGTGGCGGTGCGCTGTTCCCGCACCTGTACGGCGCGTTGCCGGTGGACGCGGTCGTCGCCGCGCACCCGCTGCCGGCCGACCGGCCCGCCGCCGACGCGGTGGCCGAACTACTCGGGTGAGCGCTCGTTATGCTGCGTCGAGCCCGCCCGACGGCGCGACGCGCCCTGGCATGTGATGCGAGTTGAGATGACTGACAGCAACGACCGGTCCGCCTCCGTCTTCGTCCACCCGACGGCCGACGTGGAGTCCGGCGCCCAGGTCGGCGACGGCACCAAGGTCTGGCACCTGGCGCACATCCGGTCCAGCGCCCAGGTCGGTGCCGGCTGCGTGATCGGCCGCAACGTCTACGTCGACGCGGGCGTCACCGTCGGTGACCTGGTGAAGATCCAGAACAACGTCTCGGTCTACCAGGGCGTGACCATCGAGGACGAGGTGTTCGTGGGCCCGTGCGCGGTGTTCACGAACGACTTCCGCCCGCGCGCCCAGAATCCGGACTGGACGATCACCCCGACGCTCGTCCGCCGGGGCGCGTCGATCGGCGCGAACGCCACGCTCGTGTGCGGCATCGAGGTGGGCGAGTACGCGATGATCGCGGCCGGCTCGGTGGTGACCCGCGACGTCAAGCCGTACCAGCTGGTGGCCGGCAACCCGGCCCGCCCGAAGGGCTGGGTCGACGCCAAGGGCGAGGTCATCTCCCGCGACGTCGACAACCCGCCGCAGCAGGGCTGACCGGACGACCGGGGGCGACGACCGCGCCGGTCGTCGCCCCCGTCACCGGTACGCCTCAGCCGCAGAGGCGGCCGATCTCGTCCCGGAACCGGTCCATCGGGTTCGACCCGGCCGGGCCGAGCAGGTACTCCTTCAGCTCCCGCCGCGCCCCGGTCATCGGGTCGTCGCCGGCCCGGGTCACGTCGAGGATCTTCGCCAGCTCGCCGCAGTCCGCCGAGAGCAGGTACGCCGCCCGCGCGGTCGGGAACTGCCGCCGGAACTCGTCCTCGGGCAGGCCGGCCGGGTTGGCCACCACGTACGGGCGCTCGCTCTGCACGAAGTCGGAGACCACGCTGGACACGTCGCTGACCAGCAGGTCGGTGACGTTGAAGCAGTCGAACAGTCCGGGCGTGCGGCCGGTGACCACGAGGTGCGCGGCGCCGTCCAGCGAGGACGCGTCGGTCTCGCCGCCGGCCGCCTTGATCCGGGCCACGATCCGCTCGTGCACGGCGCGGGCCTTGGGCGAGCGCGTGCCGGTCAGCGGGTGCGGCTTGTAGATCACCCGGACGTCCCCGGCGGCGAGCAGGCCGGACACGATCCGCTCCCCCATCAGCACGAGCGAGGTGTGGTACGGGTCGTCGTCGAGCCAGCCCTCCCAGGTCGGCGCGTACAGCACGGTGAACCGGTGGTCGGCGGCACCGGAGCCGAACGTGTGCACCCCGGCGAGCTGCGGCCGGCCGACCTCCACGATGTCGCGGTCCAGCACGCCGACGTCGGCCCGGGCGTACCGTTCCCGCCCGGCCGGCCCGGCCACCCAGACCTCGTCGTACACCTTGCTGTACGGGTTCACGCTCGCCTGCTTGTCGCTGTCGCCGTGGCCGACGAAGACGTGCTTGACGCCCGGCTCCCGCAGCAGGTGGATGTTGGCGCCGACGTTCGCCGCGTACAGCGCCACGCGCAGCGAGCTGAGGTCCAGGTTCATGAAGTCCACGCCGGCCGGCACGCAGATGACCGGCAGCCGGGTGTCGGCGAGCTGCTCGAACGCGTCCGCGGCGCGCAGCAGCACGACGGCGCGGCGGCCGGTCGCCTCCACCGGCGCGAGCCACATGTTGGCCTGGTAGATGTCCTTGGCCGGGCCGGCGAAGTAGAGCGCCACCTCGGGCCGCTCCCGGGCCATCCAGTCGTGCACGGCGGGCAGCACACCCGGGGCCTTGCCCCGGCCGCGCAGTGCGGTGAGCGCCAGCACCGCGGCGGTGACCAGGCCGGCGGCGAGCGTGACCAGGCCGGTGACCACCACCGGCGCGACCCGGTCGAGCGCGGCGGCCACCACTGCCGCGGGCACCAGCAGCACGTTCAGCAGCGGCATGTGCAGCCCGGCCAGCCGTCGCGCCCAGGCCGGCGGCACCGGCACCCGCCGCAGCGCGCCGAGGTCGATGTTGCGGGTGTACGCCGGCGGGTCGACCCGGCCGTCGATCACCTTGGTCACCGCGCCTGTGGCGACGGCTACCGTCCACAGCGCGGCGGGCAGCAGCAGGACGGCGACGGTGCCGGCGACGCCGGGACGCACCGCCGCGATCACCAGCAGGGCCACCGACAGGTCCCGCACCAGCCGCCGGAAGGTCGTGCCGAGACCGGCCTTGTCCAGCAGCGTGGCGGTCCCGGTGTGCCGCCCGGCCAGGGCCAGCTCACCGGTGACGGCGACCACGGCGGCCACCGCGTACGGGACCACCAGGCCGAGGACTCCGGCGAGGACCATGACCGCGTAGCCGAGAAGCGTCGCGCCGACCGCGGCGAGACCCTGCTGGCTGCGTACTCTGCTCAACAACGAACGCTCCCTGTCTGCCCTGCCCCGCCGATGTCGGTCCGAGTCGATCTCCGACGGCTGCGACCCTAAACGGATCACATGACACAAGTATTGCCGGGGTGTCCGGCAGGTGAACTCCGGACGGCGGCACAACGATGACGGCATGCGACGGGCCCCGGCCGTCCGAGAACGGCCGGGGCCCGGGAAACCGCTGAGGTCAGCCCCCGATGACCACCCGGCGCACGCCGGTCCAGCGCGCCGGGTCGGTGACCCGGCGGCCGTCTACCAGCACCGTCACGCCCGGCAGGTCGGCCGGGGCGAGGGTGCGGTACTCCGCGTGGTCGGCCTGGATGACGGCGGCGCCGACCGGCTCGCCGTCGTAGCCGGGCAGGCCGTGCGCGACCAGTTCCTCGTTGGTGTACATCGGGTCCGAGACGTACGGCACCGCACCCCGGCGGCGCAGCGCCTCGACGGTCGGGAAGACGCCGGAGAAGGCGGTCTCCTTCACGCCACCCCGGTAGGCGGCGCCCAGCACCAGCACGCCCACCCCGGTGAGGTCGCCGTACGCGGCGGCGAGCAGGTCGACCGCGTACTCCGGCATGGCCGCGTTGGCCTCGCGGGCCGAGCGGACCACGGTGGCGGCCGGGTCGTTCCACAGGTACATCCGCGGGTAGATCGGGATGCAGTGGCCGCCGACGGCGATACCCGGCGAGTGGATGTGGCTGTACGGCTGCGTGTTGCACGCCTCGATGACCTTGGTGACGTCCACGCCGACGGTGTCGGCGAAGCGGGCGAACTGGTTCGCCAGGCCGATGTTCACGTCCCGGTAGGTCGTCTCGGCGAGCTTGGCCAGCTCGGAGGCCTCGGCCGAGCCGAGGTCCCACACGCCGTTGGGGCGGTCCAGGTCGGGGCGCTCGTCGAAGTCGAGCACCGCCTCGTAGAACCGCACACCGTGCGCGGCCGACGCCTCGTCGATGCCGCCGACCAGCTTCGGGTAGCGGCGCAGGTCGGCGAAGACCCGGCCGGTGAGCACCCGCTCCGGGCTGAACACCAGGTGGAAGTCGGTGCCGGCGGTCAGGCCGGAACCCTCGGCGAGCATCGACGCCCACCGGTTACGGGTGGTGCCGACCGGCAGCGTGGTCTCGTAGCTGACCAGCGTGCCCGGCTTCAGCCCACGGGCGATGGCCCGGGTCGCGTCGTCCATCCAGCCGAAGTCCGGCACGCCCTCGGCGTCCACGAACAGCGGCACGACCACGACGACCGCCTCCGACTCGGCGACCGCGGTGGCGGTGTCCGTGGTGGCCGACAGCAGGCCGGCGGCCACCGCCTCCTTGAGCTTGACGTCCAGGTCGGCCTCACCCGGGAAGGGCACGGCACCGTCGTTGACCAGCTGGACGACCCGCTCGGAGACGTCGGCGCCGATCACCCGGTGCCCCTTGGACGCGAACTGCACGGCCAGCGGCAGACCGATCTTGCCGAGCGCGACGACGCAGATGTTCATGAACTACTTTCCTCCAGAGGGCCAGATTCGGCGCAGGCGGGCAAGGAACCGACCGGGGGTCACCGGCGTGATCGCGACGATCACCTGGCCCTTGTGGTTCGTGGTGGGCGTGACGAGGTGCCAGCGGACACCGCGCCGGGCCACCAGCCGGGGTGCGGAGACCGGGCTGTCGGTGCGCAACGGCGCCGAGCCCGTCCCGCCCAGGGCGGAGACCTCGGCGCGTACGATACGACGCTCACCAGTCCCCGCGACGACCGCCAGCAACCGGTCCACCGCGAAGTCCGTCCGTACGACGGTACCGGGGCCGGACGCCTCGACCGACGTGACACCCGTCAGATCGCCCACGCTGACCCGCAGCGCCTCCGCGCTCAACTCGGCCAGCTCGGCCCAGCGGCTGCGCGCGGTGACCACCAGGGCCCGGGCCCCGGCGGCGTCGCGTCCCCAGGCCAGCCCGGTCGCGGTCAGCTTGGCCAGTATCGCGGCGGCGCGGTCGGTGACGTCGTACCAGTCGTCCGGGTAGCCGAACGCCGGGTCGCGGAAGCCGACCTGGCCGGCGTACCAGCGGTCGCCCTCGATGATCACCTCGGGCAGCGACCGGTCGGCGTGCTGGCCGACGATCGTGCGCAGCGCGTCGAGGTCGCCGTCACGCGCCACCGCGACCCGCAGCCGCTCCTCCGGCGCCATCCGGGCGGTCACCCCGTCGGTCAGGTACGCCTCGGCGAGCTTGCGGATCCGGTCGTGGACCTGCCGCTGCACGTCCGGGGAGAGGGCGAGGAACTCCGCGCGGAGCAGCTTCGCCACCTCCCAGGTGAAGTGACGCACCAGCACCGCGTCCCGCCGCGGGCCGGGCTCGATCAGCCCGGCGACGAAACCGACGAGTTCCTCGGCGCAGCGCAGCCGCTCCTCGAACCGGCTGGCGTACGTGATGTTCTGGGCGTTGTCCCGCTTGACCGCGTAGTAGTACTCGTAGTCGCCGAGGACCGACACCTTCTTGGCCCGGAAGCACGCCTCCAGCGTGAACGGCTGGTCGCTGCCCATCGGCATGTCCGTGCGGTACCGCAGGCCGTGCCGTTCGATCAGATCCCGCCGGAACAGCTTGGTGTTCGACAACGACCAGGGCAGGTCGCTGCCGAACAGGTCGAGCCGCTCCTGGGTGGTGGCGTAGACGGCCTGGTGCACGTAGCGCTTGTTGGTGCCGACCATCCGGCCCAGCACCACGTCGGAGTCCCACCGGTCGGCGGCGTCGACCAGGCGCTCCAGCGCCTCCGGGCCGAGGTGGTCGTCCGAGCCGATGAAGAAGACGTACCGGCCGCGGGCGTGGTCGAGCGCCACGTTGCTCGGCGCCGCCGGGCCGCCGGAGTTGGCCTGGTGCAGCACCCGGACCGTGCCCGGGTACCGCTTGGCGTAGCGGTCGAGTTCGGCGCCGCTGCCGTCGGTGGAGCCGTCGTCGACGGCGACGACCTCCAGCCGGTCCAGCCCGATGGTCTGCCCGACGAGCGAGTCCAGGCAGGCGGTCAGGTACGGCATGGTGTTGTAGACGGCGACCACCACTGTCACGTCCGGCACGCTCACGCCCCCACCTCCACCTGCGCCGGCTCCACCGGTGCGTGCGCCGCCGGCGCCGGCCGGGGCGGTGCGTCCGGCAGCAGCCGCGAGTAGACCTCGTCGAGCACCCGCGCCTGCGCCTCCCACGTCCAGCCGGCCAGCAGGCCCGGCCGGTCGTACGCGGCGCGGTACCGCTGCGGGTCGGCGAGCACCGCGGTGACCGCGCGGACGAAGTCGGCCACGTCCTCGGCGCGGAACACCTCGCCCTGACCGGTCTCCCGGACAGTCTCGGCCATGGTGCGCACGTCGGAGACGACCAGCGGCAGACCGGCGTGTGAATACTCGAAGAACTTGGTGATCAGCGCGATCTCGTGGTTCGGCCAGTGCTGGATCGGGATGACGCCGACCTGCGCGCCGCTGAGGAACCGGACGACCTGGTGGTGCGGCACGTACGGCAGCACGTGCACCCGGTCCGCCACGCCCAGCTCGCCGGCCCGGGTGACCAGGCCCCGGACGTACGCCGAGTCGGGCTTGTTCACCACGAACGCAACGTGCGCGCCGGGCAGCCGGGGCAACGCCTCGACCATCACGCCGAGGCCGCGCTTGGCGGCGGCCACCCCGCTGTAGACGAGCAGCGGCTCGTCCGGCCCGAGCCCGCAGCGGGCGCGGATGTCCGGCACCGGCTCGGCCGGGTCGGCCGGCAGCTCGTCCACCGCCGGGGCGTTCAGCACGACCGCCGGCCGTTCGGCCAGCCCGTGCTCGGTGCGCAGCAGGTCGGCCAGGCCACCGGAGACGGTCATGGTGGCGTCGGCGTACGGCACGTACTCCCGCTCGTGCGCCACGTTGCCGGGTAGCCAGCGGGCGTTGTCGCGCCACGGCTGCACGCCGGGAAGATATTCGTGGGCGTCCCAGAGCAGGGCGATCCGGCGGCCCTTCGCGGCGGCCCGGACCTTCGCGCGGGCGCCGACGCCGAGCATCCGGAAGTCGTTGGCGTGGATCAGGTCCGGCGCCAGCTCGTCGACCACCGGGCCGTAGGCCAGCTCGTAGTCCCACAGGCCCGGCTCCAGGCGCCGCCACGCGCCGTCGCCGCGCAGCCCGCGCCAGAACATCGTGTACGCGCGGTCCCACGGGCCGTCCAGCTTGCGGCCCTTGCGGGCCCGGGTGAGCTGACGGTTGCGGAAGCCGACCCACTTGCGGGTCAGGCCGGACAGCTTCTCCTCGGCGCGCAGCGCGGCCCAGGGCAGCCCGCCCGGCCGGCCCACGCCGGACTCGCGGGCCGCGACGGTGAGCGCCGCCCGGCGTACCGCCAGGTCCGCGCGCCAGGCCTTGACCGCCTGGGTACGGTGCGCCGCGATGCCGCTGGGCGGATAGGCGAGCGGGTGCCGCAGCCAGGCCCGGCGGAACTCGTGCCGGCGGCGGGCCAGCGGTTCGGGCATCGGCACGAGGCGTACCTCGGCGGCGCCGAGGCGCCAGCTCCGCGGGCTGCCGACCGGCGCCCGGCCGAGCAGCACGACGTCCCAGCCGGCGTCGGCGGCGGACCGGGCCGCCTTCTGCACCCGGGAGTCACCGATGACCCCGTTGTCCACCAGCATCACGACCCGTCCCCGGGTGCCCGCCGCTGCGGTCGTGCCGTCAGATCCCATTCCTGCCCGTTTCGTCGTCGCCAGCACCGCGCCCGCGGACCCGAGCGAGTCTACGACAGCGGATCGGGCCCGGACGCCCGCCGCCGCCGGTGCCCCCCGACCTGCTGTGACTGTTGCTACCCTCCACCCTGTTCAACGACCGGCGCCCGCTCCGGGTCGTTCGCCGGGTCGCCGGCCGCGCCACGCGGGCCCTCGGCCAACCCCAGCTCAGCGCGAACGGGACCGCACAATGGACGTGGTGACCACCGAGGAACCCCGCCGGCCCGCACCAGCCCCGGCGATCGAGCCCGCCACAGCCGGTCGCGCCCGGCCCGGCCCCGTCCGGCGGCTGCGCGACGCCGCCCGGGACGCGGCGCCCGCGCTGGCGGTGTACGCGGTGATCCGGCTGATCGGTGTGGCGGCCGTGTACGTCTGGGCGCGGTCGCTGAACCTCTCCCCGGTACGCGAGCTGACCCTGTCCGACGCGACGTACTACCTCGCCATCGCCCAACGGGGCTACGACGGGTACGAACGGGTGCAGAGCGACATGGCGTTCTTCCCGCTCTACCCGGCCCTGATCGGCGTGGTGGAACGGGTCACCCCGCTCGGCCCGCGTACCGCCGGGCTCGCCGTGGCCACGCTCGCCGGCCTGGTGGCGGCCTGGGCGCTGTACGCGATCGGCTCGTACCTGCACGACCGGCGTACCGGCGTGGTGCTCGCCGCGCTCTGGGCCGCGCTGCCGCACGCCGTCGTGCAGTCGATGGCCTACAGCGAGACGCTGTTCACCGCGCTGGCCGCGTGGACGCTGTACGCGCTGCTGCGCCGGCACTGGCTGACCGCGGGCGTGCTCTGCCTGTTCGCCGGCCTGACCCGGCCCACCGCCTCGTCACTGATCCCGGTGGTCGGCCTGGCCGCGCTGCTGGCGGTGGTCCGGCGCCGGGACGGCTGGCGGCCGTGGGTGGCGATGCTGCTCGCCCCGGCCGGCTGGCTCGCCTACCTGGCCTGGGTGGGTGTCCAGACCGGGCGGCCGGACGGCTGGTTCCACATCCAGTCCGCCGGCTGGCGCAGCCACTTCGACTTCGGGGTGGACACGTTCCAGCGGGGACGCGAGGTGCTGGCGGTGTCCGCCACGCCGCAGATGCTCGTGGTGAGCGTGGTGCTGCTGCTGGCGCTGATGTTCTTCGTGCTGAGCGTGATCGACCGCCAGCCCTGGGAGTTGCTGCTGTTCAGCGGGCTGATGATCGTCACCACGCTCGGCGCGGCGGGCTACTACCACTCCAAGGCGCGGTTCCTGGTGCCGGCGTTCGCGCTGCTGCTGCCGGCCGCCGTCGGCCTGGCCCGGGCCGGGCGGGCCCGGGCCGTCACCGTACTGGTCGCGCTCACCGCGTTCTCGACCTACTTCGGCGGCTACCTGCTGCTCATCTGGACCCGGTCGCCGTGACGCTCACCGGGTGAGCGGGCGGACGTCCCACAGCCAGACGTCCGCCACCCGCCGGCCCGGCCCGTAGAGCGCGTCGAGCACCACCTTGAGGTCATCGTGGCGGCGGGCCCGATCCGGCAGCGCCACCGCGTCGGCCTTCCAGTGCCGCACGTCGGCGCGGGCCTGCTCGACGTCGGCCGGGCCGACAGCGGTGTCCCGCTGGCCCCGCGACACGGCGGTGAGCAGCTTCGCGGTCGGCTGCGGTTCGACGCCCCACCGGCCGGTGTTGTCGGTCTTGGAGACCGGCCCGAGGAAGTACCCCTCCGGTACGGCGAAGCCGGCCAGCGCGGCGGAACTCCAGTACAGCGACGTCATGCCGTCGACCGGGACCGGCACCAGGGTGCGGCCGGGGGCGACGTGCTCCTTCCAGACGCCGGCGGTGACGAAGTCCGGCACCGGGTTGCGCCCGCGCGCCTCCAGCGGGGTGGGCAGGATCGGCAGCAGCGCGGCGAACAGCGCCACAGCGGCCAGGCGCGGCACCAGCCGGGACTGGCCGGGCTCGTCCGCCCGTACCCGGGCCACCCGGTCCCCGGCCACCGCGAACAGCACGCCGAGCGCCACCGTGGTGATCAGCGCGAACCGGGACACCACCACCGAGTCGAACACCGGCAGCTCGGACACCAGCGCGAACGGCGCCGGCACGTCGGTGCGGCGGGTGCCCACGGTCCAGGTGGTGCCGATCGAGAAGACCGCCGAGATCAGCGCGACCACGGCGAGCACCCGGACCACGATCTCGCGGCGCAGCCACAGCGCGGCGCCGATCGCGAGGATCACCACCGACCAGCCGTAGAAGCTGGCCTGCTCGGTGGTGTTCGGGCCCCAGCGCAGGGCGCTGGTGGGGCTGCCGGCCACGGACTCGGTGGCATACCGCACGAACGAGCCGAGGGTCAGCGCGTAGACGTCCGGGTCGCCCGGGTGACCGACCCGGTGCTGCGGGCCGGCGAACTGCATCCACAGCGGGTACGCGGAGGCGGCACCGACGAGCACGCCGGTGATGGCGAGCCCGCCGAGCATCGGCCCGGCCCGGCGCAGCGCCTCCCGCGGCCGGAAGATCACGTAGCCGACGACCATCATCAGGCAGCCGAGCGCGGTCAGGAACAGGATCTCCAGGCTCACGAAGAACTGCGCCACCACGAGCGCTCCCAGCACCAGGCCGTTGCGCACCGGGCGGCCGTCCCGGGCCAGCCGGATCACCTGCCAGAGGATGAACGGCACCAGCCACTGGGCGGTGATGTGCGGGTGGCCGTTGCTGTGCGACACCAGCGCCGGCGCGAACGCGCAGAACAGGCCGCCGGCGAAGGCCGCCGCCCGGGACGAGACCAGGTTGCGGGACAGCACGTGGTACCAGGCGTACGCGGTGCCGGCCAGGTTGAGCGTGATGAACAGCAGGTACGCGAACGGCGCGCCGAACAGCAGGGTGACCGGGGACAGCACCAGCCCGGGTAGCTGCATGCCGACGTTCGTCATGAGGTTCACGCCGTCCGGGGCGTTCTGCAACGAGGTGAAGAACGGGTTCTCCAGGTTGCTGACCGCGTGCGCGGCGTACGCCAGCATCCACTCGTTGAAGCCCTGGTCGTTCGGGCGGCTGCCGAGCAGCCGTCCGTCGGGGTTCACCCAGCCCCGCGCGGTCACCCAGAACGCGCCGGCCAGGTAGATCGCCGCGACCAGCAGATCCGGCCGCATCCGGTGCCACCGCCCGGGGCGGTCGGCACGCTCCGCCGCGGTGGTCTCCGGCTGCGCCTGCTGCTGCGGCGCGGCCTCGGCGGGCCGGTCCGCGCCGTCGGCGGCCGGCGGCTTCGCGGTCTCGTCGGTGGCGTCGGCCACCGATCCACCGGCGTCTGCGGTGCGGGTACGGGTCTCGGGCCCGGGGGCGGTCATGGCGCCGTAGTGTACGCAAGCCGGGCTGCGGCGCCGGGCCAGGCTCGCCCGGCCCGGTGAAGACTCGGCGACGATCCCCCGGCGGCGGGACGTACCGGCGGTGACCGGGCGGTGCCGCGGCGGCGACGAGCCGACGGGCCGGCGCCCGCCGGACCGGGGTGATCCGGCCGGTTCGGTTAGGCTGGTCCCTCGTGTCCCGTTCCACGCCACCGGTCACCGTGCTCCCCGTCGGGGCGGCGGCGTCCGGTGACGGCGGGTGGCCCGGCCCACCATCGCGTACCGGCCGCGTCCGCGTACGTCGTCCGGCGGCGGGTGGGGCACTACTATTCCTAGGGCCTGCGGGCACCGGCCCGGCCACCCGGCCGGGGTCCACGGCCTCCCGACTCGGGCGGCGGCCGGTCCGCACCGAGAATCCGTCGCAGATCACGAGGAGTCACGTGTGAAGGTCGTCAGCATCGTCGGCGCCCGACCGCAGTTGGTGAAGCTGGCGCCCATCGCGGCGGCGTTCGCCGAGGACGGGTGCGAGCACGTGATCGTGCACACCGGCCAGCACTACGACGCCGACCTGTCCGACGTCTTCTTCTCCGGCCTCGGCATCCCCGACCCGGACGTGCACCTGGGGATCGGCTCCGGCAGCCACGGCGTGCAGACCGGCAACACCCTGGCCGCCCTGGACCCGGTGCTCGCCGCCGAGGCGCCGGACTGGGTGCTGGTGTACGGCGACACCAACTCGACGCTGGCCGGCACGCTGTCGGCGGTCAAGCAGCACCTGCGGGTGGCGCACCTGGAGGCCGGGCTGCGGTCGTTCAACCGGCGGATGCCGGAGGAGCACAACCGGGTACTCACCGACCACGCCGCCGATCTGCTGCTCGCCCCCACCGAGGAGGCCGTCCGGCACCTCGCCACCGAGGGCCTGGCCGCCCGTACCGAACTGGTCGGCGACGTGATGGTGGACGTCTGCCTGCGGGTCCGCGACGACGTGGCGCGGGGCGGGCAGCCCCGCCCGGCGCTGCCCGACGGCATCGACCCGGACGCGCCGTACCTGCTCGCCACGCTGCACCGCGCGGAGAACACCGACGACCCGAAGCGGCTCGCCGCGCTGCTCGACGCGCTCGCCGACCTGCCCGTGCCGGTCGCGCTGCTGGCCCACCCGCGGCTGGTCGCCCGCGCCGACCAGCACGGGCTGAAGCTGACCCGGGGCGCGCTGCACGCGGGCCGGCCGCTGCCGTACGCAGGGATGGTGGCCGCCGTGGCCGGCTCCGCCGGCGTGGTCACCGACTCGGGCGGCCTCCAGAAGGAGGCGTACCTGCTGGACCGGCCGTGCACCACGCTGCGCACCGAGACGGAGTGGGTCGAGACGCTCGCCGACGGCTGGAACGTGCTGGTGCCGGATCCGCGCGAGCTGGGCGCCAACTGGGCGGCCACCGCGACGCGTCCCGCCCCGGAGGCGCCGCGCGGCACCCCGTACGGTGACGGCCGGGCGGCCCGGCGGGTCGCCGAGACGCTGCGACGGCACCTGGCATGACGACGCGCCCCCTCCTCACGATCGGTTATCAGCGATGACCAACCACACCGTCCCGCTCCCCCGCTCGCGCGGCGGGAGGCGGCCGCACGCCATCTACCTCGCGATCGGCTTCCCGCCCGCGGCGAAGAGCAGCGCGTACCGGCTGCGCGAGACGGCGAACCAGTTCGTCGCCCAGGGCTGGGACATCACCGTCATCACGATCTGCCAGCAGGCGTGGGAGCGGGAGTACGGCCTGGACCACACGCTGTCGGAGAAGGTCGACCCGCGGGTGCGGGTGGTCGAGCTGCCGCTGATCCGGGAGGACCTGGAGACCGACATCAGGGCGTTCTCCGAGGAGCGTTCGCTGGACCCGGCGGGCTGGATCAAGCGGCTGCGCAAGCGCGAGCAGCAGGCGTTCCCGGAGCCGGTGTTCGGCGGCTGGCGGTACGAGCTGGAGAAGGCGGTGCTGCGGCTGCACCGCGAGCACCCCGCCGACCTGCTGCTCGCCTCCTGCGCCCCGTACGTGAACCTGGCGGCCACCCGGAAGCTGTGGGAGGAGCACAAGGTCCCGTACGCGGTCGACTTCCGCGACGGCTGGTCGCTCGACGTGATCGGCGGCGGCGAGGCGTTCACCCGCGACTCGGTCTCCGGCCGGTGGGAGTCCACGGTGCTGGAGAACGCGCTCGCGGTGTGGTGCGTCAACGACCCGATCGCCGGCTTCTACCGGGAGCGGTACCCGCACCTGGCCGACCGGGTGCACGTGGTGCGCAACGGCTACGACGAGGACAGCCTGCCGGACATCTCCGGCCGCTCGCCGGACCCGGCGGCCGGGCTGACCTTCGGCTACCTGGGCTCGGTCAACTTCAGCCCGGCGTTCCTGGAGTCGGTGCTGGACGCCTGGCGCATCGCCCGGCGCGACGACCCGCTGCTGGCCCGCTCCCGGTTCGAGGTGCGCGGGCACATCGGCGCGGGCGCGTCGCGTGAGGCCAACCGGCACATGGACCTGCTCAAGGAGGCCGCCGTCGACGGGGTCAGCTTCGGCGGCCCGGTGCCGAAGGCGGAGCTGGCGGCCACGTACGGCTCCTGGGACGCGCTGGTGCTGATGCTCGTCGGTGGACGGTTCGTCACCTCCGGCAAGGTGTACGAGTTCATGGCCAGCGGCCTGCCGGTGCTCTCCGCCCACGACGTCGACCACGACGCCAGCAACGTGCTCGCCGGCCATCCGCTGTGGACCGGTGCGGTCGGGCTCGACCCGCACCGCCTCGCCGGCTCCTTCGTGGAGGCCGGCCGGCTCGCCCTGAAGGCCACCGACGCGGACCGGGCCGCCGCCCGGGATCTGGCCCGCCGTTTCGCCCGGCCCGCTGTGCTCGCCCCGGCGGTCCGCCGCCTCACCGAACTCGTCCGGCCCACCGGCGCCGGCGCGGCCACCCCGGCCACGACCTCCTCGACGGGAGATGCCCGACAGTGACCACAGTGCTCATCGTGGCCGCCGCCGCACCGAAGCAGCCGGCCGTGCTGATCGAGGCGCTGGAACGTTTCCGCAGCCGCGGCGCCCGCGTCACGGTGGCGTGCTTCTTCGACAGCGAGGAACTCCCGGTCGACCCGGCGCTGGCCGAGGTGCGGTCGTTCGTCGTACCCGCCGAGAAGCGCGACGCCCGGCTGCGGCGGGCGCTCGGCCGGGCGCAGGCCAACCGCAAGATCTGGCTGCACGCGCAGCGCCACGCCTGGCTGCGGCAGCGTTTCCGGTCCGCCGACCTGCTGGTGGCGCTGGACCCCCGGTCGGTCTACACGGTGTGGGAGATGGCCCAGCGCAACACCCGCGCCGGCGCGCACTTCGGGCTCGTGCCGGCGCAGCGGGCGCTCGACGCGCCGCGTACCGAGCCGGTCGGCAAGCGGCTGGAGCGGCAGGTCGCGGCGGCTGCCGGCATCGGCACCCGGGGCGCCAAGCGGGCGGCGGTGGAGACGGTGCGCACCACCGTCCAGAAGGCGACCGGCCAGCGGATCATGAGTAACCCGGCCGGTGCCTGGTTCTGGTCCCGCGCGGTGGCCGCGCCCCGCGTACCGGACCGGCTGCGCAGCAAGCTCGCGGTACGGCTGCACGACAGCGCGGTCAAGGCGGGCCGCCCGGCGGTCGCCGCCCGGACCGCCGCGGCCGCGGTCAGCCGGATCAACAGCGCCGCCACCCGGGCGGACGTGCTCACCAAGGCCGCGCAGGGCGAACTGGCCCTCGGGCACGTCCCGTCCGGGCTGCACGACGCGATCCGCGCCCAGCTCGCGCTGGCCGACGCCCGGCTGGCGAAGGATCCGAAGAAGGCCGCCGCGGCGGTGTCGCGGGCGTGGAGCCTGGCGTCCAACCGGGTGCTGCACTTCGACCGGCTATCCTCGCCGATGAGCGACGACCCGGGCGCCTTCCTGGCGCCGTTCCGGGAGAGCGCGGCGGCGCGGAAGCTGTCCGAGCCGCGGGGCCGGCTCGCCCCGGCCGCCCCGGCGCCCACCGACCGGCCGCTGCGGCTGCTGGTCACCACGCTGATCAACGACAACTTCCTCCAGGAGATCCTGGAGCGCTACCGGGGCATGCCGAACGTGGAGGTCCGTTTCCTGGACCTGTACGAGGATCCGGTGACCCGTCCGCTGGCGCTCAGCGGCAGCACCGTGATGGAGCACCTGCTCGGCGCCGAGTCGACGTACGGGGCCAAGATCGAGGAGTGGCTGCGGCCGCACCTGGACTGGGCCGACACCGTGTTCGTCGACTGGTGCCAGGCCACCGCCGCGCTGTTCACGCTGCACGACCCCGGGACGGCCAGGATCATCGTCCGGCTGCACAGCTTCGAGGCGTTCAACTTCTGGCCGCACCTGGTGGACTTCTCCCGGGTCGACGACGTCGTCTTCGTCTCCGAGCACCTGCGCGACCTGTCCACCGCGGTGCTGCCGCAGCTCACCGGCGAACGCGCCCCCCGGCTGTGGGTGGTCGACAACGCGATGGACCTGCAGCGCTACCCCCGGGCCAAGCCGGCCGACGCCCGGTTCACGCTCGGCTTGGTCGGGTTCAGCTCGGTGGCGAAGGACCCGCGGTGGGCGATCGACGTCCTGCGGAAGCTGCGGGAGCACGACGAGCGGTACAACCTGACGCTCATCGGCAGCAACTTCAACAACCGCACCAGCAAGCCGGCGAAGGACTACGGCCGGCTGCTCGCCAAGGACCTGGCCGAGCTGGAGCCGCTGGGCGCGGTCCGGCGCTACGGGCAGACCGACGACGTGCCGGGTGCGCTCCAGGAGGTCGGCGTCATCCTCAGCACCTCGGTGCGGGAGAGCTTCCACTGCGGTCTGGTGGAGGGCGCGGCGAGCGGCGCGGTGCCGGTGGTGCGGGACTGGCCGTTCTTCGCCGGCAAGCCGCACGGCGCCCGTACCCTCTTCCCCGCCGACTGGATGGCGGACACCCCGGCGGAGGCGGCGGAGCGGATCCTGGCCGTCACCGCGACCGAGCAGGCGTGGGCGGACGCCGGCCGGGCCGCCTCGGAGCACGTGCTGAAGACCTGGGACTGGGCCGTCACCCAGGCCGACTACGACCGGCTGCTGCTGGGCGACTGAGCAGGCGCAACGAGTGCGGGGCCCGGCCGGTCGGCCGGGCCCCGCTGTCGTTCTCCGCCGGTCAGCGCACCGGCACCGCCGTCCGCTGGTTCGGCACCGCCGTGACGGCGGTGTCCGCCGCCGCCGGCCGCACCGGGCCGGGGTGGTTCGGCAGCAGCCGGGTGTAGACCTCGTCCATCACCCGGGCCTGCGCCTCCCAGGTCCACTGCTCCAGCACACCCGGCCGGTCGTACGCGGCCCGGTAGCGCTGCGGGTCGGCCAGCACGGTACGCACCGCCCGGACGTAGTCGTCCAGGTCCTCGGCCCGGAAGACCTCGCCGTGCCCGGTGGCCCGGGTCGCCTCGGCCATCGTCCGCACGTCGCTGACCACCATCGGCAGGCCGCCGTGGGCGTACTCGAAGAACTTGGTGATCAGCGCGATCTCGTGGTTCGGCTTGTGGTGGATCGGGATGACGCCGAGGTCGGCCGGGGCGACGAACGCGGACACCTGCCAGTGCGGCACGTACGGCAGCAGGTGCACCCGGTCGGCCACGCCCAGTTCGGCGGCCAGCTCCTCCAGCTCGTACATGATCGGGGCCTTGCCGTTGGGGTGCACCGAGACCAGCGCGACGTGCGCCTCGGGCATCCTGGTGAGCCCCCGGATCATGATGTCCACGCCGCGCGACGGGTTGATGCCGCCGCAGTAGACGTGCAGCGGCGTGCCGGCGTCGATCCCGCACATCGCGCGGATGTCCGGCACCGGCGTGGCCCGCTGTTCGGCGGTGAGCGACCGCGGCGGCGCGTTCAGCACCACGGCCGGCTGCTCGGGCAGGTCGTGGCTCTCCCGCAGCAGGTCGGCCAGCGTGGACGAGACGGTGATGACCGCGTCTGCGTACGGCGCGTGCTCCCGCACGTAGGCGATCTGGGCGGGCAGCCAGCGCAGGTTGGCCGGGCGGCCGATGATGCCGGGGACGAACTCGTGCGCGTCCCAGAGCAGCTTGACGTCCCGCCCGCCGGCCCGGGCCCGCATGACCGCCCGGGCGCCGACGCCGAGCATCCGGAAGTCGTGCGCGTGGATCAGGTCCGGCCGCAGCTCGTCCACCACCGAGGCGAACGCCAGCTCGAAGTCCCACAGTTCCGGGTCCAGCCGGCGCCAGGCCCGGTCGCCGTGCACCCGCTGCCAGAACCGCAGCGCGGCACGGTCGAGCCGCGAGTCCGGGTTCTGCTGGCTCTCCTGGAGCCGCCGCAGCTGCGCCGAGCGGAACTTGACCCACCGGAACATCGTCTTGTTGAGGAAGTACGGCGCGGCGAGCCGGGCCTTGCCGGCCAGCTCGGCGAGGCGGGGCCCGCCCGCCGCGCGGTTCACCTTGATCTCGGAGAGACGGAACGTCAGGTCGTCCCGGCGGGCCCGCAGCGTGTTCAGCCGCCGCTTGGCGTCCGGCCCCGGCTTGTACGCCAGCGGGCGGCGCAGCAGCGCGCGGCGGTACGCGACCGGGTGCGTCAGCCGCCGGGGCATCCGGATCAGGCGGACCTCGGCGTCGCCGATGCGCCAGGTGTCCTCGGTCGCCGCGCCCTTGAGGATGCCGACCAGGATCACCTCCCAGCCGGCCTCGGCGGCGGAGCGGGCGGCCTTCTGCACCCGGGAGTCGCCGTGGACCCCGTTGTCGACCAGCATCACCACCCGTCCCCGGGTCGGTCGGGCATCGCTACTCGGGACAGCTTGCATCGGGTGCTTCTCCTCGTTGGCGGGGCGGTGCACGGACGGTCGGCGGATCACCGGAGGAAGGCGTCGAATGCCTCGGCGGTCCGCCGGCCGTCGTGGTGGTCACGGACGTAACGCGCACCCTCCGCGGCCAGGGCGACCGCGGCGGGCCTGTCGTCGAGCAGCGACTCGATCGTCTTGACGAGCGTGCCGGGTGTGGCGTTGGCGATCGGCGGCTGGACTCCGGCGGCCCGGTGCGGTCCTTCACTCACGTACGCCACCACGACCTTGCCGGCGGCCATCCCCTCGCAGGAGAAGGTGCCGTAGCTGCCCATCACCAACTGGTCGACCACGATGTCGCAGTCCTGCACCAGGCGGCGCATCTCGCTGTGCGGCAGACCCTCCACCAGGCGCAGTTCGATGATCCGTCGATCGTGCAGCTCCTGCAACCTGGGCAGCAGCCGGTCGGTGCCCTTGGTCCAGCGGTTCGACGGGGCGTGCAGCACCACCGGCCGGGTGCGTTCCAGCACCGGGCGGTCGCAGGCCCAGGCGTCCACGTCCACGATCAGCGGCGCCCAGGTGGCGAACGGCACGTCGTCCAGCAGGTCCGGCGTGGTCACGAAGAACGGCAGGCCGCTCTCCTGTGCGGTACGCCGGTTCTGCTCGGCCACCACGGTGAGCCGCTCGCGTAGTTCCTCCGGGGCGTCCCGGAACGCGGACTCGGCGTGCCGCTCCAGGTGCGCGCCGGGGTGGCGGATCTCACTGCCGTGCGCCAGCAGCGCGACCTTGAGCCGGGCCCGGCGCAGCGCGGGCAGGTCCGCGGCGATGTCGTCGCCGTTGAGCCGGCCGAGCACCGGGCGGAACGCGTCCACGATCAGGTGCGTGTAGAAGCCGAGCACCCGCGCGGCCTGCTGCACCTGCACGTCGAGCCGGTGCTCGCCGGGGAAGTGCAGATACCGGTCGGCCGGGTAGCGGTAGGTGGCCGGTGGCTTGGCGACGACCAGCTCGATGCCGACGTCCGCCCGCGCGGCGCTGATCGCCACCGCGAGGGCGGAGAGCTGCCCGGCGTAGTTCGCCGTGCCCAGACCCAGCCGGACCGGCCCGGCGCCGAGCGCCCGCCACCGGCCCGGGGTGCCGGCCTCGACCGGCGCGACCGCCGGCTCCTGCGGCTCCGGCGCGTCGCCGCCCCGCTGCCAGGCCCGTTCCACCGCCTTGGCGAAGGAGGGCACCGAGCCGGGCGCGTAGAAGTCGCCGACCCGGTGGCGGGCCAGGTGCTCGCGGACCACCCGGTTGTCGGCGGCGACGATCCGCAGGCCGGCGGCGAGGCAGGTGTCGAGCAGCCCGAGACCGGCGTCCGGCGCGAACCCGAACACGGCCACGTCCCCCGAGGCGAGGAACGCGGCCGTCATCGTGCGCGGGCGCGGCACCGGGTGGACCCGGCGTCGGGCCTTACCGGCCCGGCGGACCAGGTCCTGGACGGCCGCCTGCTCCGCCGGGTCGCAGACCAGCGCCAGGTGGAACTCGGGCAACCGGGCCAGGGCGCGCAGCACGCCGTCCAGTGCCCGGTCGCCGGTGATCCCGCCGGCGTGCACCAGCAGCGGCGTGCCGGCGGGAAGTTCACACAGTTCGCGTACCGAAGGGGTCTCCCAGGGGCGCGTGCCGGCGGCGGCCCGGCGGAGCGCGATGCGCCACCGCCGGGGAATCCGCCGCCGCACCGCGGAGACCGTCCGCCGCACCGGCGCCGGGCTCATCGCAGTGCCGGCTCCGCGTCGCTGCCGCTGGCCGCGACGGACACGACCTTGCCGTCGGCGGACGACTCCAGGAGAGCGGCCGCGACCTGCACGGTACGCAGGCCCTGCCGCAGCGTGACGATGTCGCTCTGCTTGCCCTCGACCGCGTCCCGGAAGCGCTCGTGCTCGACCAGCAGCGGCTCGCGCTTCGGGATGGCGTAGCGGACCATGTCGCCCTCGGCCACGCCGCGGAACGCGCGCAGCGCCTCCCACTCGGTGTCGATGGCGGCGTTGGCGTAGAACGTCAGGTCGGCGGTGAGCGTGTCGGCCACGAAGCAGCCCTTGTCGCCGGTGACCACAGTGGACCGCTCCTTGAGCGGGCTGAGCCAGTTCACCAGGTGGTTGACCATCGTGCCGTCGGAGAGCTGGCCGACCACGGCGACCATGTCCTCGTGCAGCCGGCCGCTGCGCGAGACGGTGCGGGCGGCGACCGAGGCGTACTGCCGGCCGGTCACCCAGGCGGTGAGGTCGATGTCGTGGGTGGCCAGGTCCATCACCACGCCGACGTCGGCGATCCGGTGCGGGAACGGGCCCTGGCGCCGGGTCACGACCTGGAACACCTCGCCCAGCTCGCCCGCCTCCAGGCGGGTCCGCAGGCTCTGCAGCGCCGGGTTGTAGCGCTCGATGTGGCCGACGCCCGCGACCAGGCCGGCGTTCTCGAACGCCTCGACCAGCCGGGTGGCCGCGTCGACGGACTGGGCCAGCGGCTTCTCGATGAGCGCGCAGACGCCGTTGGCGGCCAGCTCCATGCCGATCGGCTCGTGCAGCGCCGTCGGGCAGGCCACCACCGCGTAGTCGACGCCGAGGGCGAGCAGGTCGCTCAGCTCGGGTACGACCGGGGCGCGCAGCGTGCCGGTCACGTCGCCGGCCGGGTCGACCACGCCGACCAGCTCGACGCCGTCCAGGTTGGACAGCACGCGGGCGTGGTTGCGCCCCATCGCGCCGAGGCCGATCAGGCCGGCCCGCAGCTTCCGTGCGCTCATCGGGCACCCCCGGCCAGGTTCGCGCCCTCGGCGATGCGCTCCAGCTCGGCCTGGCTCAGAGACGGGTGCACCGGCAGCGAGACCACCTCGGCGGCGGCCCGCTCGGTCTCCGGCAGGTCCCACGCGCCCGGCTTGCCGTCCACGAGGTACGGCTTGAGCCGGTGGATCGGGGTCGGGTAGTAGACCGCGTTGCCGATGCCCAGCTCGGTGAGGCGGGCCTGGGCGGCGTCCCGGTCGCCCCGCACCCGCACCGTGTACTGGTGGTAGACGTGCTTGGCGCCGTCGGCGACCGGCGGGGTGACCATGCCGGTGATCGCCGAGTCGAGGAACTTGGCGTTGGCGCGGCGCTGCTCGGTCCACTCGGCGAGCTGGGTGAGCTGCACCCGGCCGATGGCGGCGGCGACGTCGGTCATCCGCATGTTGGCGCCGACGATCTCGTTGGCGTACCGCTGCTCCATGCCCTGGTTGCGCAGCAGCCGCAGGGTGCGGGCGAGGTCCGCGTCGGCGGTGGTGATCATGCCGCCCTCGAGGGAGTGCATGTTCTTCGTCGGGTAGAAGCTGAAGCAGCCGGCGGTGCCGAACGCGCCGACCGGGGTGCCGTTCAGCTCGGCGCCGTGCGCCTGCGCGGCGTCCTCGACCACGGCGAGGCCGTGCTGCTGCGCGATCTCCATGATCCGGTCCATCGCGGCCGGGTGGCCGTAGAGGTGCACCGGCATGATCGCGACCGTCTTCGGCGTGATCGCCGCGGCGACCGCCTCCGGGTCGACGCAGAAGCTGCCCGGCTCGATGTCCACGAAGATCGGCTCGGCGCCGACCAGCCGGACCGCGTTACCGCTGGCGGCGAAGGAGAACGAGGGGACGATGATCTCGTCGCCCGGGCCGAAGCCGAGCGCCATCAGCGTCAGCTGGAGCGCGGAGGTGCCGGAGTTGACGGCGACGCAGTGCCGGCCGGCGACCAGGTCGCCGAACTCCTCCTCGAACGCCGCGACCTCGGGGCCCTGCACGACCCGGCCGCTCCGCAGCACCCGGACGGCCGCCTCGATCTCGGCTTCGCCGATGATCGGCCGTGCGGGGGGAATGAACTCTGGATGCGGCCCGGCCATGGGGCTTCCTCCTGTCGACGCGTGGTTCATGGGAGACATTTCGGGGGATCGTACCGCTCTGTCGGGAAAACCAGCCGTTCGCACTGATTGTCCGACCGGTTGTGACCTTCTGTTCATGATCGGCGACGGACCTCCGGGGGCGGCCCGGGGCTCACACTTCCACCTCGTCGCGCACAGGCTCCACGCATGCTACCCGCAGGGCGGCGACGATCGCGGCCGCCATCCGGGGCACCTCTACGGGCTCCAGCGGGGCTCGGGAGATCGCCATCCGCCAGTAGACCGGACCGACGATCAGATCGACGGCGGCCCGCCTGTCGGTGGCCGGGGACAGCTCGCCGCGCTCGACCGCGCGGCCGATCAGGATCCGGCCCACCGCCTGCTGGTAGTCGTCCAGGGCGGCCTGCAACTTCTCCGCGATCTGCGGGTTGCGGGCCGCCTCGGCCAGCAGGTCCGGGATGATCTGCGCGGCCAGCCGGTGACGCAGTGCACGCGCCATCACGTGCAGCAGGATCTCCAGGTCACCGAGGAGGCTGCCGGTGTCCAGCAGCGGGATGTTCCGGCCCGCCACCGCCGAGACCATGTCCAGCACCAGATCGAGCTTGGAACGCCAGCGGCGGTAGATGGCGGTCTTGCTCACACCGGCCCGGCGGGCCACCGCCTCGATCGAGAGGCGACCGTAGCCGACCTCGGCCAACTCCTGCATCACGGCGGCGCGGATGGCACTGGTGATCTCCCCGCGCAGCACCGCCGCGCCGGCCGGAGCACGCCTCTTCTCGGTCGTCACGTGGAACAATGTAGCGCAACGACGGTACGGTTGCGTCCCGACGTTCGGTGGACTACCTTCCATGCAGCAGCGAGGCGGCTCCTCCCCGCCCGGCCACGCTGGATCTCATTCACCGCACTGCTCCCCATCAGCACGAAAGATCGGAGCGCCTGAACATGGCCAACACCGCGGTGGCCGACCCCGAATCCGGACTGACCCGGGCCCAGCTGGCCCAGCGGTACGGGCTACGGGTGGCCGGGGAACGACCCGCCCTGGGCGAGTACGCCCGCCGGTTGTGGGCGTACCGGCACTTCATGACCGCGTACTCCCGGGCGAAGGTCGCCTCCTCGCTGAGCAACACCCAGCTCGGCCAGCTCTGGCAGGTGCTGACACCGCTCACCAACGCGGCCGTCTACTTCCTGATCTTCGGCGTCATCCTGGGCCAGCACCGGAACGTGCCGAACTTCATCGCGTACCTGTGCACCGGCGTCTTCATCTTCATCTTCACGCAGACCGCGGCCTCGAACGGCGTCAGCGCGATCACCGGCAACCTCGGCCTGATCCGGGCGCTCCAGTTCCCCCGGGCGGCGCTGCCGATCACCGTCACGCTGGTGCAGCTCCAGCAGCTGCTCATGTCGATGGTGGTGCTGGCCGGCATCGTGCTCGTCACCGGCGAGCCGCTCACCTTCCGCTGGATCCTGATCGTCCCGATGCTGCTGCTCCAAACGATCTTCAACGTCGGGCTGAGCATGGTCATGGCCCGCCTCGGTTCCAAGGCCACCGACCTCAAGCAGGTCATGCCTTTCGTGATGCGCACCTGGCTGTACGCCTCCGGCGTCCTCTACCCGGTGACGCTCATCCGCGAGCACCTGCCGCCGTGGGCGGCGAACATCCTGGAGTGGAACCCACCGCTGGTCTTCATCGAGCTGGCTCGCTACGCACTGCTCGACTCGCACCAGGCGCACCTGGTGAGCTCCCCGGCGAAGCTCTGGGCGCTCGGGGTGTTCTGGGCGATCGTGATGGGCGTCGGCGGGTTCGTCTACTTCTGGCGCGGAGAGAAGGAGTACGGCCGTGGCTGAGCAGACCCTGCCGTTGAACGCCGGCCCGGTGACCGACTCGGGCCGCGTCCCCACAGTGGTGGTGGACGACGTGCACGTGATCTACCGGATCCACAAGGGCGCGACCGGCGGCACCACACCGGTCTCCGCGCTCAAGCGGATCGTCTCCCGCACCAAGGCGCCGAACATCCGCGAGGTGCACGCGGTCAAGGGCGTGAGCTTCACCGCGTACGAGGGTGAGGCGATCGGCCTGATCGGCAGCAACGGCTCCGGCAAGTCCACACTGCTGCGGGCCATCGCCGGGCTGCTCCCGCCGGCCCGCGGCGCCGTCTACACGCAGGGCCAGCCGTCGCTGCTCGGCGTCAACGCCGCGCTGCTCAACGACCTGTCCGGTGAGCGCAACGTGGTGCTCGGGTGCCTCGCCATGGGCATGCACCCGGACGAGGTCAAGAAGATCGCCCCGGAGATCATCGAGTTCTCCGGGATCAACGAGCGCGGCGACTTCGCCTCGCTGCCGATGCGCACCTACTCCTCCGGCATGGGCGCGCGGCTGCGCTTCGCGATCTCCTCGGCGAAGAAGCACGACGTGCTGCTCATCGACGAGGCGCTGGCCACCGGCGACCGCAAGTTCCGGGTCCGCAGCGAGCAGCGGGTCCGTGAACTGCGCGACAGCGCCGGCACGGTCTTCCTGGTCAGCCACTCGATCGGCTCGATCCGGGACACCTGTGAGCGGACCATCTGGCTGGAGAGCGGCGTCCTGAAGATGGACGGCCCCACCAAGGAGGTCTGCGACGCGTACGAGAACCAGAAGTAGCGCCCCGGAGCGCACCGCACCGGGTTCCGCCCGGAGCGGTGCGCTCCCGCGTACGCGTTAAGGTTTTCGGACCCATCCCCTTTCACCCAGAGTGAGGTACGGCAATGACGCAGGACCACACCACCGCACCGGACGCCGCGCCGGCGAGCCCGGCACCCTGGCGCCCCGCGCGTACGGTGGCCGTGATCCTCGCCGGGGGGACCGGTACGCGCCTCGGGCTGGGCATCCCCAAGCAGCTACTCAAGATCGCCGGTAAGCCGATCATCGAGCACACCC
The DNA here is from genome assembly GCF_049538395.1 of Micromonospora sp. AB353. NCBI lineage: Bacteria > Bacillati > Actinomycetota > Actinomycetes > Micromonosporales > Micromonosporaceae > Micromonospora > Micromonospora sp. AB353. The sequence continues at coordinate 237,424 of NZ_JBMVFV010000001.1, forward strand.
TGGCCGTCTTCGAGGCCGCGCCGGAGATCGACGAGATCATCGTGCTGATGGCCACCGGCCACGTCGACGACGCGCGGCGCATCGTCGCCGACGCCGGCTTCCGCAAGGTCACCAAGGTGATCGAGGGCGGCGAGACCCGCAACGACACCACCCGGATCGCGCTCGACGCGGTCGGCGAGGGCGACGTCAACATCCTCTTCCACGACGCGGTCCGCCCGCTGGTCAGCGCCCGGATCGTGCGTGAGTGCGTGAACGCGCTCTGGACCTACTCGGCCGTCGACGTGGCCATCCCGTCCGCCGACACGATCATCCAGGTCGACGCGGACGACTGCATCACCGACATCCCGGTCCGTTCCCGGCTGCGCCGCGGCCAGACCCCGCAGGCGTTCCGCTCCGGCACCATCCGTGAGGCGTACCGGCGGGCCGAGGGCGACCCCGGCTTCGCCGCCACCGACGACTGCGGCGTGGTGCTGCGCTACCTGCCCGGCACGCCGATCAAGGTGATCGACGGCTCGGACGAGAACATCAAGGTCACCCACCCGGTCGACGTGCACCTGGCCGACAAGCTGTTCCAGCTCGCCGCCGCGCAGGCGCCCCGGCTGACCGACCACCGCAGCTACGCCGAGGAACTGACCGGCCGGACCATCGTGGTCTTCGGCGGCAGCTACGGCATCGGCCACGACCTGGCCGAGCTGGCCCGCTCCTACGGCGCCCAGGTCTTCCCGTTCAGCCGCTCCACCACCGGCACGCACGTCGAGCGCGCCGAGGACGTGGCCGCCGCGCTGAAGACCGCCTTCGAGGCGACCGGCCGGATCGACCACGTGGTGGTCACCGCCGGCATCCTGGAGAAGGGCGCGCTGGCCGAGATGGACTCGGAGACGATGGACCGTCTCCTGCACGTCAACTTCGTCGGCCCGGTCACCATCGCGCGCCAGTCCCTGCCGTACCTCCAGCAGACGAAGGGCCAGTTGCTGCTCTACACGTCCAGCTCGTACACCCGGGGCCGGGCCCGCTACGCGCTGTACTCGGCCACCAAGGCCGCGCTGGTCAACCTGACCCAGGCGCTCGCCGACGAGTGGGCCGAGTTCGGGGTACGCGTCAACTGCGTCAACCCGGAACGCACCGCCACCCCGATGCGGACGCGGGCGTTCGGCGAGGAGCCGGAGCACACGCTGCTCTCCTCCGAGGCGGTCGCGCAGGCGTCCCTGGACGTGCTGATCTCCGAACTGACCGGCCAGGTGGTCGACGTGCGCCGGTCCCCCGGCGAGCAGGTGGCCGCCGTACCGGCCCAGCCGGGCCCGCACCGGTCCGAGCTGTCCGCCGACGCCTGAACCCGACGGGACGTAGCAGATGCGTGGTGACCTGGTCCGCAAGCTGCTCGCCCGGGTGCTGACCACCGGGCTGGCGGTGCTGGCCTTCCTCGTCGTGGCGCTCACCGGCGCCACCGGCTGGGGCCTGGCCCTGGCGGTCGCGGCGCTGGCCGCCACCGCCTGGGAGCGCCGGGTCCGGCCGTCCGCCGACGGGCTCGCCGAGACGGTGCTCGTCGCCGCCGGCATCCTGGTCGGCTACGCCCGTCGCCTCGACGACGGCTTCGATCCGGCGCTCACCGCCACCGCGCTGGTGCTGCTCGGGCTGGTGCTGCTGGTCGGCCCGCTGCGGCAGGCCGGCGCGCTGGAGATCCGCGCGGCGAACCTCCCGGTCCGCACGTGGACACCCGTCGTCGCCGCCCGGCTGGGCGACGCGCTGCTGGTGCTGCTCGCCGTGGTGGCGCTCGCCGCCGCCCTGACGCTGCCGGCCTGGACGGCGCTGGTCGCCACGCTGCTGGTCGGCGCCGGATGCGGGGCGGTCGCGCTGGACCTCGCCCGGCGCCGGTTCCGGCCGCCCGCCGGAGGTGGACCGGTCGGCCGGGCGCTGCGCCGGCACCAGCCCGAGTTCGTGCTGCACTTCTCCGCGCCGCCCGGCTCGGAGTACCAGGTCACCATGTGGCTGCCGTACCTGGAACGGATCGGCCGCCCGTTCCTGGTGGTGCTGCGCGAACCGGAGCTCCTGCCCGCGGTGGCCGCCGCCACCCGCGCCCCGGTGGTCCTCTGCCCCACGCTGAAGGCGCTGGACGAGGCGCTGGTGCCCAGCCTGCGGGTCGCGTTCTACGTCAACCACGGCGCGAAGAACGCCCACCTGATCCGGTTCAACCAGCTCACCCACGTGCAGCTGCACCACGGCGACAGCGACAAGGCCCCCAGCGCCAACCCGGTCTCGGCCATCTTCGACAAGATCTTCGTGGCCGGTCAGGCCGCGATCGACAGGTACGCCCGCGCCGGCGTGGAGATCCCCGCCGACAAGTTCGTCGTGGTCGGCCGTCCCCAGGTCGAGGCCATCGAGGTACGCCGCGAGCCGGTCACCCCGCCGGCGCACCCGACGGTCCTCTACACGCCCACCTGGACCGGGCACCACGCCGACGCCAACTACTGCTCGCTGCCGGTGGCCGAGACGCTGATCCGCCGGCTGATCGACAGGGGTGCCGTGGTGATCCTGCGCGCCCACCCGTACACCGGCAAGAACCCGGCCTCGGCCCGCCAGCTCGCCCGGCTCGCCGAACTGCTCGCCGCCGACCGGGCCAAGACCGGCCGGCCGCACCTGTTCGGCGCCGCCGCGGCCCGCGAGCTGACGCTCACCGAGTGCGTCAACCGCGCCGACGCGCTGGTCTCCGACGTCTCCGGGGTCATCTCCGACTGGCTCTACTCCGGCAAGCCGTACGCGGTCACCGACACCGGTGCCGACGGCGAGCACTTCGTCGAGCGGTTCCCGCTCGCCGCGTCCGGCTACGTGCTGCGGCGCGACATGTCCAACGTGGACGAGGTGCTCACCGACCTGCTCGACGCCGACCCGAAGGCGGCGCAGCGCTGGGCGGCACGCACCCGCTACCTGGGCGACTTCCCCGCCGACGGGTACGCCGAGGCGTTCCTCTCCGCCGCCCGCCGCGAGCTGGAACCCGACTGGTCGGTCCCGGGGCCGCGCGCGACCCGCTAGAGGCGCGCGCCGGCCCGTCGCGGGCCGGCTCACCCGCTCAGAGGTATGGGTCGAGCAGGGCGAGCACCGCCTCCGGATCCTCGACATGCGCGTTGTGGCCCAGCCCGGGCAGCGTCGCCACCGGCACGCCTAGTTCCTTGAGCTGCGCGTCGGTCACCATCGGGTCCAGCTCGCCCCGGGCCAGCAGCACCGGTACGTCGGTGGCGGCCAGCAGCACCGGCAGCCGGGGCTCCCCGACCGCGAACGCGGCCGGGTCCATGGCGAGCCGCCAGCGGCCGTCGGTCCGCCGCAGCCCCGCCTCCACCACCGGATGGTCCGGGGCGAACAGCCCGGCGAGCCCTGATACGCGCAGGTAGCGGCGGGCCGCCTCGTCGCGGGTGGCGAACCAGGTGACCGGCCGGGCGGCCAGCTCCGCCGACTTCGCCAGTTCGGCCGGCGACCAGACCGCCTTGATGCCGAGCCCGACCACCGCGTCGACCGGAAGCCCGCGCTGCCGGGCCGCGAGCGTCAGCGCCACCACCCCGCCGAGCGAGTGCCCGAGCAGCACCAGCCGGTCGTCGGGGCCGAGCCGTACCGGGCCGAGCCCGTCGGCCACGCGCTGGGCCAGCGCCTCGAACGAGTAGCCCGGCAGCGGCGGCGACCAGCCGTGACCGGCCAAATCGGGGGCGAGCCAGCGGCCGGGCCAGCGGCGTTCCAGCAGCGGCGCCCAGGGCAGCCACACCTCGCCGGTGGCACCCATGCCGTGCAGGAGAATCAGGTGCCGCTTCCCCGTCGCATCGCCCATTGGCGCAGTCTGCCACCGCCCGCCCCGGACACGCGAGACCGAACCCCCCGCCCCACCCCACCCTGCCCCGCGCGCCGCCCTCGCGCTCGCCCCGCCCTCACCGTCGATCTTGAAGTTGTGGCACCTTCCATAGCGGGCGAGCCGGGCATACTGGGCGCCACAAGTCCAAGATCGGCGCGCCAAGGCCGCGCGAGGGCCGCGCGGGCGGGGCGGGGACGGGGAAGGCCGGCGCCCCGGGTGGGGTGCCGGCCTTCGGGTGTGCGGAACGGTCAGGCGGAGTAGCCGCGGCTGGCGATCCAGTGCGCCAGGTCGATCGTGGTGACCCAGTACGACGGCAGCGACGGGTCGGCCGAGTCGGCGATCCGCACGGTCCGGCCGTCGTCCTTGTAGCCGACCACGGCGACGTAGTGGCCGCCCGGGAACGAGTGCCAGCCGCCGTTGGTGTCAGTGGCCGTACCGGCGACGTTCGCGACGACCCCACGGCCGTTGCTGATCGCCTCGACCACGTCGGCCTGGAGGCGGTCCATCTGGGCCGGGGTGGCCGAGCCGGGAATCATGCGGGTCCGGTACGGGTTGCCCTTGACCTGCTGGTTGAGCACCCGGGTGGTGTCCTCGGCCGAGTTGGTGCCCATCTCGGTGGTGCCGAGAGGACCGGCGAGCGCGTCCTGGCTGCGCTCGATGCCGGCGGCGCTGAGTGCGTTGCGCACGGCGGCCGGGCCGCAGTAGAAGTAGTTGATCTGCGCCTGGTAGTCGTAGTCGAGCGACTTGCTCGACGGCGGCTTCGGCTTGGCCTTGGGCGTGGTGTCCGGGTCCGCAGTGGCCTTCGCGGACGGGGAGGCGCTCGGCGACGCGCTGGGCGCGGCCGACGCGCTGGGCGACGCCTGCGGTACGGCGATCCGGGCTTCGCTGCGGCTGGCGGGCTGCTCGCCGAGGCGGGCGGCGCCGAGGTCGGCGACCGCGGCGGTGTTCTCCTGGACCGGGGCATCGTCGCCGGCGGTGGCGACGGTTCCGGCGCCGGCGGCCAGCACGAGCGCGGCGGCCGATCCGGCGATGATCTGATACGGGCGTTCGGTGACGATCCGTCGCAGCTGACGCTTCAGGTGGTGCTTCACGAAATCCTCCACGGGGCGTGAGCGGCACACGCCGGCCCGGCACGCGGAGGAACTCACACGTGCTGGCGGGGCCGGATGGCCGGGGATCGGGAACGCCCGTGATGCCGGGCGCCCAGGGGGCGGTTGCCGGGCGCGTCAGGCGCGCGCGGGCACCGCTTCGCCGTGGAGGCGGGGGGACGATCGAGGGGTGGGCACGAGGGGTACTCCTTCCGTGGCCGCCGACCGGGTTAGCTGACGGATTCGGGCGGGAAGTACGCCCTACCGCGGGCCGTGGGCTCGCGGATTCACCCCGATGGTGCTCATGGGTCCCCGGTTCGTGGAACACGATTAGGCGGGTCGGTGCGGCGTCGCCGTCGGCGATCGATTACCGCATCGGACGCGCCGACACTACCGGCGGGTATGTCCCCTGCCAAGCGCTCCCACCTGCATAAACGTGATCCGCGGTAACGGATTTCGGAACACCCGGTTACTGACTTCACTCAATGGGACAAGCAGTTTCGACGGCGCCCGGCGGCGGAAAGCGGACAGACGGCGAGCGCCCGACCGGCAATCGCGGCACTCGATGACCCGTTCTGCGCCCGGTGCCCGTTTCGGTGGCCCGGGTGACCGGGCTCACCACGTTCCGGATAACGATTCGGTCGAGACGGCCGTCTCAGCCGACCCGGGCCGGACGCCAGCGGGCGTTGCGGACCGTCGCGGGCACCGGCTGGGCGCTCGCCGTCGCGCTCCGGTACGCCGGGGCGGGCCGCAACGCGGCGGTGGCCGCGTACGCCTCGGCGGCGAGCGTCCGGGCGGCCTCGGCGGCCAGTTCCGCGTCCCGCCAGGCCGTCCGCTCCCGCGCGGCGGCGCTCTCCCATCCGGCCCGGCGCCCGTCCCTGATGGTGCGGGCGAGCACGATCTCCTGCTCGGCCGGGTGCCGGCGCGGATCCCATCCGTTACGGCGGGCCAGCACGTCGGCGAGCTGACGGGCGGTCAGGTCGCCCCGCCAGTGCGCCGTCATGGCGGCGTGGTGCAGCCAGCGCTCCCGGGCCGCGTACTCGGCGGGGGTGCGCGGTGTGCGCGGGGCGGG